>DATFOL010000001.1:0-5149 GCA_035265545.1 Gemmatimonadaceae bacterium
CGAGGTACTGTCGGGAGAGGTCACGCGCGCCGAGGTGATGCATCCGACGTCGCAAGAGCGACTCACGCTGTTGCCATGCGGCGGACGCCGCACGACGAACCCGGAGCTGATCGCGAGCCCCGCGCTACCTCGCCTTCTCAGTGAGCTCGTGCGCGAGTTCTCGGTGATCATCGTCGACGGGCCACCGCTGTCGGCGGGGATCGACGCCTTCGCGATCGGGGCGGCGTGCGAGAATACGCTGATGATCCTGCGCCATTCGAAGACGGACATGCGCATGGCGAAGACGAAGCTCGCACTCCTGCGCCGACTCCCGCTCCGCACGGTGGGCGTGGTGCTGAACGACGTCGAGTCGATGGGCGACTACAAGTACTACGGCTACGACGCGAAGTACCGTGCGCTGCCAGAGGAGCGCGCTGTCGCGACGGTCTGATCGACGTGCGAGGAAACGAGGAAGGGGCGTCGGATATTCCGACGCCCCTTCCTCGTTGCTGATAGCAGCCGCCTCGAACGGCGCGCTCGCTCAGCCCTGAGGAGCCGGAGCCAACTCTCGCGGCGCGAAATCGGCGACGGCGGCATGGTTGGCGTGCAGCGACGAGGATGCGCGCTCGAGCATCTCCAGCACGTGAATCGAGGACTCCGAGTAGTCGGGGACAGCGAAGAAGCTGCCGCGCACACGAAAGGCTCGAGGATTCCGGCCAATGGGAACCGTCGTGCCTTCGAGCGCTCGTTGCAGGCGCTCCATCAGCCGTTCGGCCCCCTCGGGGTTGGTCGCAGGAGCGATCACCGCGAACTCGGCTCGACCCAGGTGCCCGATGACGTCCGATGCGCGCGCCGTGCGCGCGAGGGCCATACCGAGATGCTCCCCGACCCCCTTGGCGACGGTCTCGATTGACTCTCCGGGCGCGACGGCGTCGTCCATCACCGGTGCGAGAGCAACGCATGCCATCGCACCCCGCACCCGAAGGGCTTCAGCGCCCGTCTCCCTCGCGCGTCGGGCCATGCCGCGGAAGTTGTAGAGCCCCGTGGCCTCGTCGAGGAGGCTCTCCTCCTGCGCTCGGTCAGCCGATCGCTTGGCACGCACGAACGTGTCCATGCGGAGGAGCAGCAGGTCACTGTCGACGGGATGCGGACAGAAGTCCCAGGCGCCGGCAGCGAACGCCGCGATGCTGCTGGCCCGGGTCGCCTGCACCGAGGTCGTGAGGATGATGGGAGTGGTGGCCGAGACGATCCGCTGCTCTCGAAGCTGCCGACACAGGGCGATGCCGTCCATGTCCGGCAGCCGAATATCGAGAATCAGGAGGTCGAGATGGGTGCTTCGAACTGTCTGGAGCACCTGCTGTCCGGTATGGGCTCGAACGACGCCGTAACCTCGCGGACCGATGATTGTCTCGAGCGAGCGGCCTGACCACTCCTGGTCGCTGGCGATCAGGACGAGAGGGGGAGTGGAGTCCAGCTCTGGCATTGCACCCTCGGTGCATTGAGGCCGCCGACGCCGACACGAGAATCGTGATGGCGGGCGCGACCATGATAGTCGGCACCGTCGCCGACTTGGGGCGCCCATGCATGATGCATGCGGCGGGTTTCGAAAAGATAACGTATTGGGATCGTTACAGATACGCCACAATCACGACGGAGCGATCGCACCGGATTGCGGCGGGTATACTACAAGTGCGAGGAAGCATCGCGACAGGACCAACTCTTGCTTTTGGGCGCGCCGTTCGGCGAGGCAGTGCACACGATGTGGTCGCTCGGCACGCATGTGTGGTCGAGGCGCTACATCCTGGCTGCCATCTTCGGCGTAACCAAATTCTCTTGCTCGTCTAACCAATTGTCAACATTCGACTTGGCAAAACCTCTCCCAGGACGCGCCGTGAGCATGCTGACTGCATTGGGGGCCGGCATGCGCTCGTTCCCGACGCTCGCCAGAAAGCTCGTTTCATCGACAACGATCCGATCCCTTCTCGTTGCCGGCATCATGATCCTCGGCGTTGCGGACTCCGCGACCGCGCAGGGCTACGAGTCGATGCAGCCCATGGCGACCCGTGCCGACCTGACCGCGATGGCCGACCGCTTGGGACGCGGCTCCGAAAGCGATCGGGCCAAGGCGAGCCTCCTGCGGACACGGCTCCGTGACGGCGACTTCCAGCCCGGTGACCGGATCAGATTGGTCATCGACGGGAGCGTCACCCAGGACGACACGCTTCCCGTGGGCGCTGGCTCGAAGATCCGTCTCAAGGAGATCGGGGAGATCTCGCTGGCCGGCATACTCCGCTCCGAGCTCCAGGGGCATGTGACCAAGGAGCTGAGTCGATACATCAAGGAGGTGCGGGTGCAAGCGACCCCGCTCGTGCGGCTCGCGATTCTCGGCCCCGTGGGCAAGCCCGGCTTCTTCTACATGCCGTCGGACATCGCGATCACGGACGCGATCATGCGCGCTGGCGGGCCGGGCGGGAACGCGGACCTCAAAAAGTCCGTGATCAGGCGCAACACGAAAGAGTTGTACGATTCTCGCAATACGCGCACGGCGTTGGACGAAGGACTTACGCTCGATCAACTCTCGCTCCGCGACGGGGATTCGATCGAGGTCGGTGAGAAGACCGGAAGCAATTGGCAGAAGATTGCGTCGATCGTCGGCGTAGCTAGCACACTCGTCTGGGCACTCTCGTATGGCTTCTCGCGGCGCTGACAGCAGTACGCTCATCACGGGGACCTTCCCGGTATTCGATGCACCGATCACGGACTCACCGTCCACGATCGGTGATCGGACGCTGCGGTCGCACGTGCAGGAGCTGCTCGTCTCGGACAGGCTCAACCGCATCGTCAATTTCTCGATCTCGCTCATCGCTCTCATCGTGCTCGCGCCGTTGATGCTGGTGCTCGCGATCGCGGTGAAGGCGACGTCGCAGGGTCCGATCGTGTACCGTCAGACGCGTGTGGGCGTTGACCGACGCAGTTCGGATGGCGACCGGCGCGGCGCTGGTGAGCGCCGCACGCCTCGTGCGCTCGCGGGCGAAATCCGGCGCACCGAAGTCAGCACCTCCGCGGATGAGCGTCGTGGCACCACTCGACAGGGAGATCGGCGAGCGAATGGCCGCCGCGGCGGCGACCGTCGCGCGGTGGACGTCGGTGGACGTGCGTTCACGATGTACAAGTTCCGCACGATGACGGTGAACGCGGAGCTCGCCGGCGCGGTATGGGCGACCAAGAACGACGCCCGCGTCACCCCGATCGGCGGCATCCTTCGCGGCACGCGGCTCGACGAGCTGCCGCAGCTGGTGAATGTGTTGAAGGGCGAGATGAACATCGTCGGCCCGCGTCCGGAGCGGCCGAGCATCTTCATGCAGCTCCGGAAGGAGATCGACCGCTACCAGCTCCGTCAGCGCGCGAAGCCCGGCATCACCGGCTGGGCGCAGATCAATCAGAACTACGACACCTCGATCGACGACGTGCGGCGCAAGGTGGAGTTCGACCTCGCCTACATCGAGCGGCGCTCGGTCGTCGAAGACATGCGAATCATGGCGCGGACGCTTCCGGTGATGATCTTCCGGAAGGGATCGCACTAGGTCGCACCCAGGAGGGGCTCGGGTGGTCACAGCCAGAACGCCGCGAGCGCATGCGCTCGCGGCGTTTCTGCGTTCTCGCCAGCCAGTACGCGCCTACGGTAGCGGCGTCACGGCGCGCGTGGTGTCGATGAATACCACCGCGTCGAACTGTTGACCGAGGCGCGCCGAGAAGTAGTGGCTCTGGCGCTCCGTGTTCGGTGCGTACACCACTCCAATGGCCCGCTGCAGCCGCGGCGGATCGCTCAGCGCCGCGGCGTGCTGTCCGGCGTCGCGCAGCGGAAGCAGGAAGCGCGAGAGCCCCGTCGCGTGGAAGATCCCCGAATAGCTCTCGGGCAGCGCCGCGCGCATCGGCTGGTCGCGCCCAGGCTCGCCCCACGCCGAGGCGGCCATCACGGTTCCGGTGTAGGTGTGGAAGCCCACGAGCAGAGAAGCACCGTCGTGACGCTCTCGCACGAGCTGTCCGATGTTGTGCTCACCCGCCTCGCCCGACTGCGTCACGCGCGCGTCGCCCGTATGCGTGTTGTGCGACCACACGACGATCTTCGACTCACGCCCAGTGCTCGCGCGAAGATGGTCCTCGATCGCCGTAAGCGCGTCGGCCATCTCCTGATCGCGAAGGTTCCAGGTCGACATGTTGCCGAGATACGACGTCCTGAAGTACGCCTCGGCGTTGACGACCGTGTGCGCGTTCCGCAGGGCCGAGAACAGCGCTTCGGCCTCGACCGGATCCGCTGGCCTCGACGTCGCTCGATTGGTCATCTCTGAAAGCCCCTGCTCCGCCTGGGTCTGACAAATGGTGCCGCGCTGGGTAGCCGCCCCGTACGCCGAGGCGTCCGGTCGCCACTGTCCGAAGCAGGAATAGAGCGCTCGTACTCGGCCGGCCGCGGCAGGATCGACGCGGCCAAGGTATGCGAGCACCTCGTCCGCCGATTCGTAGAGGCTGTAAACGTCCAGGCCATAGAACCCCGCGCGTTCCGACGCTGGACGTGCGTCGTTGTAGGTTCGCATCCATCGCACGAGATCGCGCACCTCCTCGTTTCGCCACATCCACTGCGGGAACTGAGTGAAAGACGACAACGCCTGCTCCGCCGACATGTCCTGGCCGAGCCCGCGGACGTACTGGTTCACACGGTACGCGTCGGGCCAGTCCCCTTCGATGGCGATGGCCGAGAACCCCTTCTCGGAGATGAGCCGCTGGGTGATGCGGGCTCGCTCCTGGTAAAACTCGTGGGTGCCATGGGTCGCCTCGCCGAGCATGACGACGCGTGCGTCTCCGACGAGCTGCATCAGTAGGTCGTAGTCGCCGGCCGCACCGGTGATCGGGACCGCAGCCTGCTGGACGAGCGCCACGACCGATGGGTCGGGAGTGCCGCCCTCGCCGAATGGGTCGCCCGGGGAGCGACCGCAGGCGGCGACGAGGAACGTGCGCGCGGCAAGACAGGTGACGAGTCCGCGCGCGGCACTATGAAAGGGGAGGTACATTCGCGAGGCGTGAATCGCTCGCGTGCTCGAGTGTGAGCGAACCATCTTGACGCTGCCGCTAAGGGAGCGTCCAGCGTTTCAATAACCGTGCGTTTACATATCGG
>DATFOL010000002.1:0-9011 GCA_035265545.1 Gemmatimonadaceae bacterium
AACCAGGGCGGCCAGGGCGGCCAGGGCGGCCAGGGCGGTACAGATCGCGCGGGCGGATCGGGTGGCATGGGCGGCGCGGGAGGCAGCAGCACCTCGCGCTAGTCACTCAACGTCGTGCAGGGCGAAGGGCGTCCAACGGGACGCCCTTCGCCCTGCACGACGTCGAGTGACTAGCGCGAGGTGCTGCTGCCTCCCGCGCCGCCCATGCCACCCGATCCGCCCGCGCGATCTGTACCGCCCTGGCCGCCCTGGCCGCCCTGGTTACCTGAGCTGCCGGAGCCGCCATAGCCACCCATGCCGCCGGCACTCCCGCCCTGGGAGCCCGACTTGCCTGAGGAGCCGGTGTTGCCCGGCGAGCCCGCGGTTCCGCTGCGCCCGCTCTGGCCACTCTGGCCGGTGCGGCTCACGTCGCCATCCAGTTCGTCCGAGCCCGACGGCGCGCGGTTCCCACCCTGCGAGCGGCCGCTGCCTTCCGAGCCTTCGCCCGGCGAAGCGTCGTCGTGGATGCCGCGACCCTGACCCGACTGGCCCGACCGACCCGTCTGCCCGATCGACCCGCCAGTCACCGAGCTGCCGCTCAGGCCGCCCTCCGAGCCGTCGGCTGCGCCGCGAGAGCCCGTGAACCCGGCTCCCGACTGCTGGCCACCCTGCTGAGACGCGCCCGATCCGCCTGCGGAGCCGCTCTTGCCGCCATGATCCATGTTCGACGAGCTCGAGGTGTTCTTGTCGTCTGCCATCTGGATGTCCTCCACTACCTGGTGGATGGTTCGAGCCGATCGCCCAGACACTCGCGCATTCCGCTCGAAGGTGGCCATAAGGGGGGCATATCGGGTGCCATTTGCCCCCTCCACGTTCATCGTCGACTGCGCTGCAAACCGCTCTCGCCGCTCGTCGTCGCCACGCCTTGCCTCGCGCAATAGCGCTCTCTACGTTGCGCCCGATGCGTCTTCCGCCGCCGCTCTCCGCAGGTGCCCGCGTCGCGCTCGTTGCTCCGGCTGGCCCGCTCCGCGGTGCGGAAGAGCTCGACGCCTCGATCGCCAACGCTCGCGCCCTCGGCTGGGAGCCGCTGCCAGGCGCCAACGTGCTCGCGCGCCACGACTACCTCTGCGGCGCCGACGCCGAGCGTCTGCAGGACCTCAACGCCGCGCTCGCCGACGAGAGCGTCGACGGCATCTGGTGCGTGCGCGGAGGCTATGGCGCGATGCGCCTCCTTCCACACGTGGACTGGGCCTCGCTCACTCGCCGGCCGCGCGCGTTGATCGGCTTCTCCGACGTCACCGCGCTGCACGCTGCCGCGAGCACTCGGTGTGATCTCGTCACGTACCACGGACCGACCGCGCGCGGCACGCTCACCGCGTTCTCGCGGAATTCGCTGGTGCGCGCCGTCGTCGAGGCACGCGATCCATGTGGCATTGCGTCCGCCGCACGCACCGTACGCGGCGGTCGCGCCCACGGCCGGCTCGTCGGTGGCAATCTCGCGCTGCTCGCCGCGCTCGCCGGAACGCCCTTCGCTCCCGACTATCGCGGCGCTCTGGTCATCCTCGAGGACATCGGCGAGCCGGCATACCGCATCGATCGAATGTTGCGACAGCTCCTGCTGAGCGGCGCCTTCGATCGCGCCGCCGGCCTCGTCGCGGGGCACTTCACAGAGCCCTCGCCAGAACGCGAGCTTTCGACGAGCACGCTCGACGCGCTGCTCGGCGAGGTGGCCGATGTCGCCGGTGTTCCCGCGATCGCGGGCGTGCCGTTGGGCCACATCGACGATCAATGGACGGTCCCGCTCGGCGCGATGGCGCAGCTCGACGCGGATACGTTGACGCTCACCGTCGAGCTCCCGTGAGCGCGGCCCCGCCCGTGCACGAGCGAGCCGTCAGACCGAGAGCCATCGAATGAAGACCGCCAACGACCTCTACCGCGAAGCCAGGTCACGCGTGCGACAGATCAGTGCGAAGGAAGCCTTGGAGCTGCATGCCGCTGGGCGAGCGGTGTTCGTCGACGTGCGCGATCTCAACGAAGTCAACCTCGGCATGATCGCCGGCGCGATCCACCTCGACCGCGGGCGACTCGAGTCCAAGGTGGAGGCGGCGATTCCACGCGACGCCACCGTCGTCCTCTACTGCGCCGCTGGGAATCGGTCCGCGCTCGCCGCCGAGACGCTCAAGGAGATGGGTTACACCGACGTGGTCTCACTCGACTCGGGATTCCGCGGGTGGGTCGAGGCCGGAGGAGACATCCAGGAATGACGGCACCGGGCGCGCGGCAGCCCATCGCGCCCCGACGCTTCGATTTCGAGGGTGCGGGAGGGCGAATGATCCGCGGCGAGGTGCGCCTCGTCCCCGACGCACGTGCATCGGTGGTGCTCGTGCACGGCTTCAAGGGTTTCGCGCGCTTCGCGTTTTTTCCGTATCTCGCCGACCAGCTCGCGGCGGCCGGCATCACCGCGGTCACGTTCAACTTCACGGGCAGTGGCGTCGGCGCGGACATGGAGACCTTCTCCGATCCCGCGGCCTTCGAGGAGAACACCTACACCCGTGAGCTGCACGATCTCGGGATCGTGCTGGCCGAGGGTGAGCGTCGTGGATGGATCACACCGCAGCACGGGCTCTTCGGCCACTCGCGCGGCGGCGGAATCGCGATCCTGCGCGCGGCGCGCGACACGCGCATCCACGCGCTCGTCACCTGGGCGGCGATCAGCACGGTGAAGCGCTGGCCCACCGACATCGCCGCGAACTGGCGTGAACGCGGATGGCTCGACGTCGAGAACGCGCGCACGAAGCAGGTGTTCCGGCTCCGCACTCCCGTGCTCGACGAAGCGACCGAGCACGGGGACGGCATGCTCGACGTCGCCCGCGCGGCGGAGACGCTGCTCTGTCCGTGGTTGATCGTCCACGGCGACGCGGACGAGACGGTGCTCGTCGGCGAAGCCGAGTCGCTGGCCGCTAGCGCGGGAAGAAACGCCGAGCTTCTGCGCATTGCCGGTGCGACGCACACCTTCAACGTCGCGCATGGAATGACGTCGCCGTCGCCGCAGCTCGGCGAGGCGACCGATCGCACCGTGCGCTTCTTCGTCGATCGACTGCTGGCCCCGGCGCGATGAGCGTGTCGCAGGAGCTCGACCAGCTGGAGCGGCATCCGCACGTCGTGCGGCTGCGCCGGTCGCTCGCCGAGCATCCCCCGGTGGTGGTCGAGCCCGAGCCCCACATGCGCCTCGCCGCGATCCTGCTGGCGTTGCGTGCCCGTGCCGACGGTGAGCCGGAGCTGCTCATGATCAAGCGCGCGGAAGCCGAAGGCGACCCGTGGAGCGGCCACATCGCGTGCCCAGGCGGCCGGATGGAGCCTGAGGATCAGGACCTCGCGGTGACGGCCGTCCGCGAAACGTGGGAGGAAACCGGCGTCGACGTGGCACGCGATGGCCGTCTGCTCGGCCATCTCGACGACATCAGTCCGCGCACTCCCGCGCTGCCGCCGATCGTCATCCGCCCGTATGTCGCGCTCGTGCGAGCCGGCGTGGAGATCGTGCCGAGCCGGGAAGTCGCGCAGGCGTTCTGGGTCCCCGTCTCGGCGCTTCGCGAGCGCACCGCGTGGGGAATCGCACGCGTCGCGGTGGGCGGGGGGGAGCGCGAGGTCTCGGTGTTCCAGCATGGCGACTATGTCGTCTGGGGGCTCACCGAGCGTGTGCTCCGGCAGTTCCTCACCTACATCGGCGAGCCGCCGCTCGTCGATCCGCGCGACGACATCGGGCTGAGCGCGCGCTGACGCGTCGCGCTCAGCTGTCCGGCCGGCGCTCGCACATCAACGCGAGCACGTGCTCGTCGGGATCGCGGAAGAAGCACATCCACAGCTCGTGGTCGGGCATCCGCGCCACGAGGTGCGGCGCATCGATGAACGTGACTCCGCGCGTCGCCATCGCGGCGTGCTCTGCGTCGATGTCGGCGACGCGGAGGTAGAGCACCGAGCTCCCGCCCGGCGAGAACTCGCCCTCCGGTGTGCTCAGCATGAGCCGTACGTCGCCGATCTGGAGGAACGCCAGCGTGGGTGCGGGTGCGAACAGGAAGCGCAGAGCCACCGCGTCGCGGTAGAACGCGACGCTCCGCTCGACGTCGCGCACGGTGAGCGCGACCTGGCCGAGGCCGTCGATCATGTGAGAGATCTCCAGAGGCTGAGGCGTCCGTGTGGCTCGCGGCTCCTGACCGCGCGCCAGGGCCGTCGTTGGTCAAAGTGGCGCACCGATCGTAGCTTCTGCCCGGCCGGCCGGCGCTAATCCTACGAGTCGCGGCTGGCGGCGCCACCGGTGGCGCATGCACGGTGATGCGATCGCCCTCGGTCAGTCTCGGATCCGTGACCCATCCCTCGGACTTCACCTCGTCGTCAGCGGATCTCGTCGGCCGCATCCGGAGTGGCGACTCGCGCGCCTTCGAGGAGTTGTTCCGTCGGGAGTACGTCGCGCTGTGCCGATTCGCCGACCGCTACGTGCGCGACGTCGCCGCATCCGAGGACCTCGTCCAGGACCTCTTCACGACGATCTGGGCGAACCGCGCGAGGCTCGACGTCCGCGGCAGCCTCCGTGCGTACCTGTTCACTGCCGTCCGAAACCGCGCGTTGAACGCGCGGAAGCACACGCTGGTCGAGCGCGAGTGGGCGCGCGACGAGTCCGTGCCCGAGGTGCGGGTGCTTCATCGCGCCCCACGCCGGCCCGACGAGATCCTCGACGAGTCAGAGCGGGATACCCGGGTCCGCCGCGCGATCGCGCACCTGCCCGAGCGCTGTCGGCTCGTGATGCAGCTGCGCTGGCAGGAGCAGCTCGGCCACGCCGACATCGCGGCGATCATGGGCATCTCCATCAAGGGCGTGGAGATCCAGCTCACCCGCGGTCTCCGCGCGCTCCGGGAGCGCTTTCGCCGCTGACCGCGCTGACCTGACCAACCAGCGTGTGGGGTTTTTCGCGGCCGGGTTGTCACATGGACGAACCCACCCGCACCCGATGTCCGACACCTTCGACTGGCGCATCCTCGACCGCCACCTCGCCAGCGACGCTTCACCCGATGACGAACGCGCGCTCGCGGCCTGGCTCGCAGACGATCCACGGAACGCCGAGGTGGTGAGCGCGGCCCGCGCGGCCGCGCACGGTTCCGACGGACGCCTCGAGCCGCGGTGGAACGTCGATCGCGCCTGGTCGCGTGTTGCGGCGCGTATGCACGAGGCGCACGACGGCTCCGTCGTGTCGCTTCATCCGCGGAGGTCGGTGCGTCCCTGGACCAGACGGTCGCGCACCCGGCTCCTCGTGTTGGCGGTGGGTGCGCTCACGGCGGCGGCGCTGCTGCTCGTGGTCGTCGTGCGACGCCCGGCGACACACGGTCCAGGCTCGGCGATCGCGTCGCGGACGCACGAGGTGCTGGCGGCGCGGGCGCAGCAGACTCGCGCCACACTCGGCGACGGAACGCGCATTGTGCTCAACGCCGGGAGCCGGCTGCGGTACTCCGATGACTTCGGCCGAAGGTCGCGAGACGTGGAGCTGGATGGCGAAGCGTACTTCGACGTCGTGCACGACGAGGCGCGCCCCTTCCGCGTGCACGCACGCGGCAGCATCGCGGAGGACGTCGGCACGCGGTTCGTCGTTCGCGCCTATTCCGATCAGGCCGCGGTCGAGGTGGTCGTCACCCAGGGCAGCGTCGTGCTGCGTCCCGAGCGACCGTTCACCGCGCCCATGGTGCTCGTCGCCGGCCAGCGCGGCCGGGTCGCGCCCGACGGTGCCATCACCCTCGTGAACGAGGAAGACGTCGAGCGCTGGCTCGAATGGACTCGCGGCGGGATCGTGCTCGAGGGGGTGACGCTCGGCGACGCCGCCGTGGAGCTCGGCCGGCGCTTCGACGCGCGCATCGAGGTCGCCGGCGAGGATCTCGCGCGACGGACCGTGTCGGCGCGCTTCCACAACGAGCCGCTTCCGCGTGTGCTCGATGCGCTCGGGGCCGCGCTGGGCGCGCGCTGGACGCGCATTGGCGATCGCATCGTGATCGCGAGGAGCGAGTGATGCGCCACACTTGCTCGGGCTCGTCTGCGGTGAAGCTGGCCAGCTCGCTGCTGCTGCTCGCGCTCTGTCTTCCAGGCAGACGAGCGGCTGCGCAGCGCGCCGGCACCGGCGACAGTGTGCCAGGCTTCACCCCCCTCTCCGCCACGACGCGCGACGCGCGGCTCGACGCGCCATTGCGCTTCACCTTCAACGGGACGCTTCGGGAGCTGATCGTGCGCATCGCCGCGCGGTCCGGTCTGAGCGTCACCTTCGACGACTCGCTGCCCGGGCTGGGCGCCCGTTCGTCGTTTCGCTTCGATGGCGCATCGGCGCGCACGGCGATCCTCCGCGCGCTTCAGGGCTCGCCGCTCCGCGCTCTCGTCTCGCCAGCGGGACAGATCGTCCTCGTGCGCCGCGCCGCACGCGCTGCGCCGCCGACGGACCTGCGCGGCCAGGTCCGCGACGCGACGGTGAAGACGCCCGTGCTCGGCGCCCGCGTCGACCTGGTCGGCACGCGGTTCAGCGCATATTCGCGCGAGAACGGGGAGTTCTCCGTTGGCCGAGTGCCTCCGGGTCGCTACGACGTGCGAGTTCTCCGCCTCGGCTTCGAGCCGCTCGCGGCGACCATCCGCTATCCGGAGGACCTGGTCGACGGGCTGCTCACCCTGGAGCTGCGCCACGCCAGCGTCGCGCTCTCGGAGATCATCGTCACCCCTGGCTACTTCGGCCTGCTCCAGCCGAGTCTCGCCGCGCCCAACGCGCTCTCGCGCGAGCGGCTCGAGACGATCCCTCAGATCGGTGAGGACATCTACCGCGCCGTCTCGCGCCTGCCCGGTGTCTCCGCCGATGACTTCTCCGCCAAGTTCAGCGTGCGCGGCGGATCCGGCGACGAGTTGTACGTCTCTCTCGACGGCCTTGAGCTCGTCGAGCCGTTTCACCTGAAGGATCTCGGCGGCTCCTTCTCCATCGTCGACATCCAGTCCCTCGGCACTGCGTCGTTGACGACAGGAGGCTTCTCGGCCGAGTACGGCGATCGATTGACCGGCGTGTTCACGCTCGCCACCGCCGATCCGCGCACCGACCGCACGCGTACCTCGCTCGGCATCAGCGTCATGAACGCGCGAGCCACGTCGCAGGGCGGGTTCGGTGGAGGGAAGGGCGGGTGGCTCGTCTCGGCGCGTCCGGGCTACCTCGACGTCGCGCTCAAGCTCACCGACGTACGCGACTCGATCCGCCCTCGCTACTACGATCTGTTCGCCAAGGCGCAGTACGACATCGGTCGCGATGGTCGCGTCGCGCTGCACTTCCTCCGCGCCAACGACACCTTCCGTTATCTGCTCGACGACGAGCCGAGCATCTCCAGCCGATATGGAAGCGACTACGCGTGGCTGACGTGGGACGATCGCTTCGGCGCTCGGGCGCGGATGCGGAGCGTCGTCTCGGTCGGCTCGCTGGAGTGGCGACGTGACGGCGGCTATGTCGACGACGGAATTCGATCGGCCGTGCTGGATCGGCGCTCCATGCGCCGGCTAGGCGTCCGCCAGGATTGGACGCTGGACGTGAGCGAGTCCTTCCTGCTGAAATGGGGCGTCGACGTGAAGCACGAGTCGGCGGCCTACGACTACTTCAGCGCCATTCGTCCACGAGATCCGCGAAGAGACTCCACCGCGATCGACACCACCACGGCGGCGGCCGATCCGCGCACCGATCGGCTGGGGTTGTACCTGGCGCCACGTATGCGTCTGCATCGCACGCTCACTGCCGAGCTCGGAGCGCGCTTCGATCGGAACTCGCACCTCGACGAGTCGATGATCGATCCGCGGCTGAATCTCACCTGGGAGCCGCGTGCGGGAACGACGGTGCGCGGCGCGTGGGGCCGATACAGTCAGACGCAACCGCTGTTCGCGCTGCAGGCGCAGGACGGCGAGAGCGAATTCGCTCCCGCTGAGCATGCGGAGCAGCGAATCCTCGGCTTCGAGCAGACCTTCGCCTCCGGACTGGTCGCGCGGGTCGAAGCGTACGATCGGCACACCCGAAACGCGCGACCGACGTATCTGAACGCCGGCGGCGATCTGATGGTGTTTCCTGAGCTTGCATGGGATCGCGTTCGCGTCGATCGCACCGAGGGCCGCGACCGTGGCATCGAGCTTCAGGCGTCTCGCGCGAACGTCGGTCGTTCCGACTGGTCGATCAGCTACTCGCTCGCCAAATCGACCGACCTGGTGGGCGGTCGCACCATCGCCCGAAGCCTCGACGAACGGCACGCCGTCCACGCCGATTGGTCGATTCGCCCGAAGAGCAACGCCTGGCGTCTCAGTGCAGGCGCGGTGTGGCATTCGGGATGGCCGTACACGCCGACCGTCCTCGTCGTGGACACGCTGGAGAATACCGACGCGAGGTTCTCGCTTCGCAGCACGAGCACCGTGGGAGATCTCAACTCGGAACGGCTGCGCTCGTACAAGCGGTTCGACGTCCGGTGGACCCGGTATTTCGACACTCCGCGCGGGCGAGTCTCGGTGTTTGGAGAGGTCTACAACCTGTTCGACAACCAGAACGCGCGAGGGATGTGGAAGCAGCTCCGCGTGCGCGGGCGTGGTGTTCTGGTGGAAACCGGGGAGATCACCCAATGGCCCAGGCTGCCGCTGGCTGGGCTCAGCTGGGAGTTTTGAGCCCCAGGCGCTAGCAGTCGAGGCGGACGGAGCAGGGGACTTGCATGAAGGGGGCCTTGAAATATGTTTAGGGCAGCCTAAACATAGCGGCCCCCACGTTCAGGGATAACGCCGCTCCTCCTACGCGCCGCCAACCGAATGTCCGCGATCCAGCCCATTCTGCCGCCCGAACAGCCGGCGGCTCCACCTCCCGATCCCGGGTGGAGACGCGCCCGCGTCGCCCCCAGCCTCGCCGAGGTCTACCGCAGCGTCCCCATCGCCGGCGCCTCGACCTGGCGGAAAATTCTCGCCTTCGCCGGCCCGGGGTATCTGGTCGCCGTCGGCTACATGGATCC
>DATFOL010000003.1:0-10796 GCA_035265545.1 Gemmatimonadaceae bacterium
GATCGATGCGGGGAAGTTCCCCGCCTCGAAGGCGCCGAGGAAGAACCGCGCGAAGGCGAACCCGATGGTACCCCGCGCCAGCGCGGTGATCATCGACATCGCCGACCAGCCGATGAGCGCCACCGCGAGGCCGAACTTCACCCCCTTCGCGTCCATTAGACGACCCGCGAGCGACGGGAACGCCGCGTACGCCGCCGTGAACGCGAACTGGATCCAGCCGTAGTCGGCCTCGCTCCAGCCCAGATCGCGCTCGAGCATCGTCTTGAGGACACTCAGCGAATTGCGATCGACGTAGTTGATGGTCGTGGCGAAGAACAGCAGTCCGCAGATCCACCAACGCAGACCAGGGATGGTCCGCCGCACGGGAGCCGATGAGGCCGAGGGAGCTCGCTCTGATGCCATGAGGAGATTGTTCGTTTAAAAAGCGTGAGCGAAAAAGAAGAGACTGCCCAGGGCAGGCTCACGGTCGGAATGTGCGTCCCAGCGCCCGCATTGCGATAGGGCGGAACGGCCGGTCATCTTGCGAGGCCGCACCCGTTCGCGGCCACGGTGCTAGCTCATCATCAGCCTGCGCTTCCCATGTACGCTCCCCGTCTTCGACTACCGGTCCGCGCCCTGTGCGCGGGTGTGGCGATCCTCGTGACAGCCTGCTCGCCGCGCGCCTCCCAGAGCGGCGATTCCATGGCCTCCGCCGCCACGGCGGCCCCGGTCGCGACGAGTGCGTGCGCACTCGCCCCCGCGCGCGCCGGCAGCCGAGTCCTCGTCTTCTCGCGAACGAAAGGCTTCCGCCACGAATCGATCCCCGACGGCGTGGCCGCAGTGAAGGCACTCGGCGCCCAGCACGGATTCACCGTCGAGGCCACCGAGGATCCTACGGCTTTCACGGATCAGACGCTGGGAGGGTTCGCCGCCGTCGTGTTCATGTCCACCACCGGCGACGTGCTCGACAGCACCCAGCAGGCCGCCTTCCAGCGCTTCATCCGCGGCGGGCGCGGGTTCGTCGGCGTGCACGCGGCCAGCGACACCGAGTACGACTGGCCGTGGTACGGCCAGCTCGTCGGCGCCTACTTCAAGCGTCATCCAGCGGTACAGGAGGCGAAGCTGGACGTGCGCGACCGCGGCCACGTCTCCACCAAGTGCCTCCCCGCGGCGTGGACGCGTCGCGACGAATGGTACGATTTCCGCGCCCAGCCGCCGTCCGACGCGAAGATCCTGATCACGATCGACGAGAAGTCGTACTCCGGAGGCCAGATGGGCGACGTCCATCCGATGGCGTGGCACCGCACCTTCGACGGCGGACGCGCCTTCTATACAGAGATGGGACACACCAACGAGAGCTTCAAGGAGCAGGCGTACCTCGATCACCTCGCCGGCGGCATCCTCTGGGCGATCGGCGGCTGATCGATGCCGATCTCGGTGGGGGTGATAGGGACGGGGTGGGTCGGCGCGAGCGTGGCCATCTCGACGCTGCACGGAGGATTCACCAGCGAGCTGCTGCTCGCCGACCTGAGGCACGAGGTGGCCGAGGGCGAGGCGATGGACCTCGCGCACGGCGCGGCGTTCTACACCACCGCGGCGGTGCGCGCCGTCCCGGTGGACGAGATGCTCGAGACCGATGCGCTCGTGGTCGCCGCGGGCCGCGGCGGCAAGCCCGGCGAGTCGCGGCTCGATCTCCTGCGCGACAACGCGAAGATCCTGCGCGAGCTCGGGGAGAAGCTTCGGGGCTATCGCGGGGTCGTCGTCGTGGTCACCAATCCGGTGGACGTGCTGACCTACGTCATCGCCGAGAGCTCGGGCCTGCCACCGGAACGAGTCATCGGCACCGGCACCATGCTGGACACGGCGCGGCTGCGGCAGGCGCTCGGCCAGGAGCTGCGGGTCGATCCGCACTCGGTGCACGCACAGGTCGTCGGCGAGCATGGCGACTCGGAGGTCGTGCTCTGGTCGAGCGCGCACGTCGGCGGCACGCCGCTGCGCGAGTGGCCAGGCTGGTCGGCCGAGCGGGAGCAGCCGATCGCCACCGACGTGCGCACGGCCGCGTACGAGATCATCAAGCGGAAGGGCGCGACGAACCACGCCATCGGGCTCACCACGGCGGCGTTGCTGCGCTCCGCGCTGCGCGGGGAGCGACGCGTGCTCACCGTGTCGCGGGTGCAGACCGGCGCGCTCGGTCTGCGCGACGTCGCGCTTTCGCTGCCGACGGTGGTTGACGTCGCCGGCGCGGTGGACGTGATCGCGCCGAAGATGGACGACGCCGAGCGGCAGGGACTCGAGCGATCGGCCGGTGTGCTGAGGAAGGCGATCGATTCGCTGACGTGACCGCCCTGCGGCTGCTCGCCATCTCCGGTAGCCTGCGCGCGATGTCCTCCAACACCGCGCTGCTGCGGCTCGCCTCCGAGGTGGCGCCGAGCGACGTCGCGATCACGATGTACGACGGGCTCGCGACCCTGCCGCACTTCAATCCCGACGACGACGTCGACACCCCGCCTGCGGCGGTGCTCCGCCTGCGCGCGTTGGTCGGCGAGAGCGACGGGCTGCTGTTCTGCAGCCCGGAGTACGCGCACGGCGTGCCGGGCTCGTTGAAGAACGCGCTCGATTGGCTGGTCGCGAGCGAGGAGCTGCCACACAAGCCGGTGGCACTGCTGAACGCGTCGCCGTGGGCGACGCATGCGCAGGCATCGCTCGTCGAGACACTGACCCTGATGACCGCTCGGATCGTCCCTGAGGCGTGCGCGAGGATTCCCGTCGCGCGGGGCGACGTGGACGTCGGTGGGTCGATCGCGAGCCCCGAGATCCGCGCCGCCGTGCGCGACGCGCTCGACGTCTTCGCGCGGGCGATCCGGACGCCGACGGCCTGAGGCGAGCCGCGCCGTCCGGAGCTAGAAGCCCTGCCCCTTCGTGCTCGTGCGCACGCGCATGAGCTGGTGATTCACCGTCATGTACAGCGTGGAGCCATCGTCGCCGAACGCGCAGTTGGCCACGACGTCGCCGGGGAAGATGGTGCCGAGGTGCTTCCCCGCCGGCGAGAGGACGAGGATGCCGCCCGGTCCGGTGGCGAAGACGTTTCCCTTCGCGTCCACCTTCAGGCCGTCGAGCGCGCCCGGAAGCTTCTGCTCCACCCGTGCCTTCGCGTCGTAGAAGATGCGGCCGCGCGCGACGTTGCCATCCGACTGGACGTCGTAGGCCATGATGTACGGCATCTTCCCGTCGGAGATCGCGACGTACAGGGTGCGCGCGTCGGGCGACAGCGCGATCCCGTTCGGGAACGTGAGCTCGCGCGTGAGCAGCGTGACCTTGCCGTTCGCGGCGAGACGGTAGACGCCGTTGTACGGCAGCTCCTTCGCCGGATCGTCGTTGAGCCGCCGCAGACCGTACGAGGGATCGGTGAAGTAGAGATCACCGTTCGGCGCCCACACGAGATCGTTCGGGCTGTTGAACCGCTTGCCTTCGAAGCGATCCGCCACGACGGTGCGGGTGAACAGCGAGTCGTTCCAGCGCGAGATGCCGCGGTTGCCATGGTCGGCCACGACCAGGCGGCCCTGCGCGTCGAAGGTGAGCCCATTCGTGCCGAGCTCTCGGCCGGGCGGGTTGGTGCCGGCGGCGTAGCCCGCGGGCCGGATGAAGATGGAGAGCC
Organism: Gemmatimonadaceae bacterium; assembly: GCA_035265545.1. GTDB lineage: Bacteria > Gemmatimonadota > Gemmatimonadetes > Gemmatimonadales > Gemmatimonadaceae > AG11. Next base: position 3,635 of record DATFOL010000003.1, read on the forward strand.
CCTCGCCCTCCTTCCATTTGTAGATCGTGTTCCTCGGGACGTCGCTGAACAGGAGGTAGCTCCCGCTCTTCCGCCACAATGGCCCCTCGGTCCAGTCGAAGCCTTCAGCGAGCTTCTCCACCTTCGCGTCGCGTGGAACGAGCGCGTCGAACGCCGGGTCGAGCCGCTCGATGCGGCTGCCCGCGGCGGGAGCGATCGGCGTCGCCCTCGCTGCGTTCTGCGCGAGCGCGGGCGACGCCGCGACGGACGCGGTCAGGGCGGCAATCAGTCGGACGTGACGAGACATGGGACGTCTGCGATGGGGAGAGCGGCGAGACGGGAGGGTGAGGCTGCGGCGGAAACTGGACGTGAGGGCGACGTTGTCAATCACGCCTGCCCGGAATCGCGCACCAGCGTACCGCCACTTCTATATCGAGGACGGCTCGTCGCATATTGAGGCGGCCAGTCCCGGTCCAGCTTCGGCATCGCGCCGCGGCACGTCGAGAGAACGCGGTGCGTCCGCGCTGGAGAGACCGTCATCATGATGAACGACCGAGTCGGAGTACAGGTTCGGGCCTCCGCGGGACCCGGTGTCCTTCACCAGCTCACCGGGGTGATCGCCCAGCAACGCGGGGACATCTCGTCAGTCGCGATCTCGAGCCAGGGCCCGACGGAAGATCTCGTCTACTTCGAGATCGACCTGCCGGGCAGCGTCGATCAGCTGCTCGTCGCGCTTCGCGAGCTGACCGTGGTGAAGGGCGTGGAGGTGGTGGACACCCTCAAGGCCATCTACGGCAAGCGGATCATCATCATGGGCGGCGGCGCGCAGGTCGGGCAGGTCGCCATCGGCGCCATCTCCGAGGCCGATCGCCACAACATCCGCGGCGAGCGCATCTCGGTGGACACCATCCCGCTGGTGGGCGAGCAGCAGCTGGCCGACGCGGTTCGCGCCGTGGCGCGCCTGCCGCGCGCGTTCGCGATCGTGCTCGCCGGCTCGCTGATGGGGGGCGAGATCGAGAAGGCGGTGCGCGAGGTACGCGCGCAGGGCTTGCTGGTGGTGAGCCTGAACATGGCCGGCAGCGTCCCGGAGGCCGCGGACCTGGTGGTCACCGATCCGGTGCAGGCGGGGGTGATGACGGTGATGGCGATCGCGGATACGGCGAAGTTCAGCTTGGAGCGGTTGCAGCGAAGAGTGTTCTAGGCGCGGGTGCGCACCCGCGCACCGTGTGACCCAGCTCACAACGGCGTGACTCCAGAGCCCGCTAGGACGTCCCCTAACAGACGCTGCTGCGCCCCCAACCGGGTGCACGGCCATCCTCTGGGAGGCATGTCCGATGAGAGCTCGTACTCTGCCCGATGGAACGCTGGTGATCACGTATGCCGCTTGGCTCGAGCTGTTCAGCGCCCTGGCGCTGATGGCCATTGCTGCCTGGGCGCTGCTCGATCCGACGGTGAGCCATCGCGTCGCTGGTTGGGTCTGCGCTGGCCTCTCGCTGCTGTTGTTCGCGCTGTACGAGCGAAGCGTGTTCGAGTTCCATCCGAGCGAGGGTCGCGTGAAGTGGACTCGGGTCCGACTGCTGCGCCGTCGTTCCGGAGTGATGTCGTATGACGCGCTCGACGCCGTCGCCGTGGAGACCGAATACGGCCCGCCCTACCTGCACCGCCTCGCCCTGGTGACGGCAGCCGGCCGAGTCCCGCTGACCAGCGCCTACGACGACGCTCACGAGCGCGTCGCCGCCCTCGGCCGCGCCATCCAGGCCGCCGTCCGACCGCACCACGATCTGCCGATCAGGACGTGAGGTAGAGCGGTCGAGAGTGGGAAGTGGGAAGTGAACGGCCCCGGGAAGCTCAGCTTCCCGGGGCCCATTTCTTTCCATCCGATCAACGCCGTGAACCTCTCAGGATCGCGATCCCGAGGTGCATTCCGGGAGCCTCCCATGCGTACTCGGTACCAGATACTCGAGTACCTGGTACTTCAGTAGCAGTTCACGACGCCACCACCACCCCCACCTCCTCCGCCCCCCTCCCCGACCTCGCGAACACCTCCGCAGCCAGGCCGGTCTCGCGCTCGTAGGCCTGAGCGATCTCACGCACCACGGAGTCGGCGTCGTCGGTGCCGAACACCGCCACGGTGCCGCCGCTGCCGCCGCCCGTGATCTTCGCGCCGAATAGCCCGCGCGCCACGCCGGCCTCGCGCACCATCGCCACCAGACGGTCGGTCCCCTCGCTCCCGAGCCCGCACGCGCCGTAGCTGTCGTGCGATTGGTACATCAGGTGGCCCATCTCGACGGCGTAGGCGAGTGGCCCACTGTCGCCGGCGTCGTCCCGATCGGCACGACCCAGCGCCTCGAGTAACCCGGCGAACGACGCCACCCGCCAGTGCTCGCGCACCGGATGGATCGTCGCCTGGCGCACCGGATACGTTCGCGCGGGCTCGACGCGCGTCACGGGATCAGTCGTGCCTCCGTAGCGCGCGAGGAACTCCGCGCCCGTCATGCGCTCCGGAAGTCGATGGACGAACCGCGACTCGAATTCCTGCGGGTTGATGTTCGTCAGGTAGCCTCGCCACATCGGATCTTCCACGCGCACCATGGGGCCGTCCGCGACGACCGCGAGGCCGACGATGTCGGTGATGATGCGGTAGCCCATGAAAGCCGCAGTGCGCACGATGGCGTAATCCGATCCCGTCACCGCGTGGCGGATCCCCGAGTCGATGCCGTAGAAGCGGAAGCCAGGCGGGATCTCGACGTGGCCTTCGACGGTCGCCGGCTGGCAATGAAGCCTGAGCAGCCGGTCGCGCCGGCCGACGGCGCTCGTCATCTGATCCATGATCCCGCACGGCGCACCAGCAATGCGGTTCTCCGCCCACTGGCTCGCGACGGCGATCTCCTCGCCGCTCATCTCCACGCCATAGCGCGCCGCGATCACCGACAGGCACGCGACTTCGAGCGCGGCCGACGAGCTCACTCCCTTCCCCTCCGGCACATCCGACTCGATCAGCAGGCGAGATCCGCCGACTGCTTCGTCGTCGCGCCCATGCCGTGGCACGAGGCACCGGTGCGCCACACCGATCACGTATGCCGCCCAGCGATGGGCCGGGCGCTCGGTGAACCACTCCGCCAGCGCCGCCGGGTCGCGCAGCGCGCCGTGCGTCAGCTCGATCGTGGGCAGCGAGAAGTGCGACCGCTCGCCTCCGCGCATGGAGATGATCTCGATCACGGGGTCGTCGATCGGCTGAAGCACGGCGGTCGTCGCCACCTCGAGCGGAAGCTGCAGCACGAGGGACCCGCTGTAGTCGGCGATGCCGCCCATCACGTCGAGCCGGCCCGGCGCGCGCGCCACGTACAGTGGTGCGCCCTGCCTGAAGTACCCCATCGCCCGCGCGCGTGCGATCGCCGGTGCGAACAGCTCGGCATCGGCCGATCCGCGTAGCTCCTCGAGCGTCCGGACGCGCATCGGTTAGTCCGGCGACAGTAGTCCGCGCCGGCGCAGCGCGTCGATGAGCGCCGGCTCGACATTGCGCCGCAGCGCGTCGTTCGCGTAGCCGATCCACGCGACGTCGCTCTCCAGGTCGAGCGGCGCATCGAGCGGAGCGCCGGTCGGTCCGGTGATCGGCAGGCCGAGCTCCTCGGCGATGAGGATAGTGCAGAGGTCGTATGGATGACAACACAGCGGATGCGGGAGCCCGCGATCGAGCATCAGCTCCCGCAGCAGCGGGCGGAGATCGGCGATGTACCGGTCGTGACCCGCCATCAGCTCGTAGAGCTGGCCGCCCGACGAGATGTATTGATCCTCGAAGCACGCGGCCTTTCCCGCCTGCGGCGGACCGAGGACGGCCGTCGCGACCTCGTCGTCGATCGCCGCGAGCACGTCGCGCGCTCCGGGGAAGAACCGGCTCACCGAAGCGAAGCCGTGCGCCGTGGTGTCCGCTCGCGACGGACGCAGTGCCAGCGGCTCGGTGCGCCCGGTGAGGCGATCGACTCGCCGCGACTCGACGCCCTCACCTCGTACGGCCCACAGCTGATCACACAGATGCTGCTTCACGAGTGGGATCTCCGTCTGCACCGCGAGCACGATGTCGCGCAGCCGGGTCTCCGCGCCGCGATTCGGCGCGAGGCCGGTGAGGATCCACGCCGGTCGCTTCTGGTACATCAGCCCGCGCGTACCGTCGATCGGATCGACGAGCAGACGCCACCGACAGTCGCTCTCCGCCGTTCCGCGCGGCAGCACCAATCCACTCGGCGGAAGTCCCTCGGCTATCAGCACGAGCGGCTCCTCGCGCGCGAGCTGTTCGAGCCCCGCGACGAGCGTCTCCTCGCTCACCCGGTCCACGGCGTAGATCGTGTCTCCCGCACCGTCGTCGGCGACGTCGCTCAACTCCCCCGGGCGCTGCGCCGCGAACGCATCCACCACGCTCGTGCGGATTCGTCCGTGCAGGTCGAGGATCGCCGGCAGCAGCCGGCGCGCATCGGCGGCGGCGCTCATGCGCTCGCCGCGCGGTAGTGTACGTCGGACGCGGCGCGCAGCTCGGCCGCCTTCTCCTCCGGCGCCGTGTCGTTGAGGAAGTTGCCGCCACCGATCTCGGGGCCGCCGAGATACTTGAGCAGTCCCGGCTTGCGCAACGGCGGATGGATCTGGATGTGGAAGTGGAATCCCGAATAGTCCTCCCCGTCGGTCGGCGCCTGGTGCAGCACCATCACGTAGGGAAACGACATGCGCCACAGGTTGTCCATGCGGACCAGGGTGCGGCGCAGCACCTCGGCGAAGTCGGACAGCTCGGCGGCCGACAGTCCCGCGAGGCTCGCGTGCGTCTCGCGCGGCGCGATGTACGTCTCGTACGGATAGCGGGCGAAGTAAGGCACGAACGAAAGCGCGCTCCCCTCCTGTACGATGAGCCGACGACCGTCGGCCTCTTCGGCGTCGATCACGTCACCGAACAGCGACCGCCCGTGCTCGGCGAGATGCTGCGCCGACGCCTCGATCTCGGTATCGATCGTTCGAAAGACGAAGTTGGTGGCGTAGATCTGCGCGTGGGGATGCGGATTGCTCACGCCAACGACCTCACCCTTGTTCTCGAACGCGAGCACGCAGCGAACTTCCGGCCGGTCGCCGAGCTCCAGGTACTGATCGCGGAAGGTCTCGAGGAGCCGGACGATCTCGGCGCGCGGCAGCTCGGCGAGCGTGAGGTCGTGGCGCGGCGTGTAGCACACCACGCGCGACATGCCGTCAGCGCGGCGGCTCCGGTAGGCGCTCGGCGCCGGCTCGCCCTGCACCGGCGATGCCGGCCCGACGCAGGGGTGATCGTTGTCGAAGACGTAGACCGATCGGTAGTCGGGGTTGTTCTTCCCCGAGATGCGCGAGTTGCGTGGGCACAGATAGCAGTCGGGGACGTACTGCGGCACCAGATCGCGCCCCTCGTCCACCGTCTCGCCGAGCCACGGGCGGTCGTTGCGGTGCGACGAGACGATGACCCATTCGCGGCGCAGCGGATGCCAGCGCTCTTCCCAGACCATGGTCTCCTGCTTGCGGGTGAGACGTTTCCTCGCCGAACGGCCGCGGTAATATAGAGGGCCGAGTCGGTGCTCGGCGTCCTTTGTCCCGAGGCCCATGTCGGAACCGGAAGTATGGCTGCGCGGCCCGATCGAGCACGTCGCGCCGATGCTTCAGCCCGTCGCGCATAGTCTCCTGCAGTGTCGTCTCGAGGTGCGAGCGACGTTGCCGACGCTCCTGCCCTCGGCGGTGTGGTCGCGTCCCGGCGGCGCGGCGTCGCCCGGCTACCACGTCCGCCATGCGATCGGGAGCCTCGACCGGCTGCTCACCTACGCGCGAGGTGAGCCGCTCTCGGCCGCGCAGCTCGCGGCGCTGCGCGAGGAGCAGCGGGCCGACGAGCGCGACGGGATCCAGGACACGCTCGTCGCGGAGTTCGACGCGGCGGTCGAGCGCGCGCTCGCGCAGGTCCGTGCGACCGATCCGTCGACACTGCTCGAGCCGCGCGAGGTGGGCCGAGCGCGGTTGCCATCCACGGTGATCGGCCTGCTCTTCCACGCCGCGGAGCATACCCAGCGCCACGTCGGCCAGTTCGTGACGACGGCGAAGATCGTTCGCGCACTCACCGAGTGAGCGCGAACGCGGGACGTCAGGATACCTTGCTTCGTTCGCCGCCGCATCCAATCTCAGCGGGAGGAGTCCATGCCGCGTGTCGCGCACTTCGAGATCCACGCCAGTGATCCGGCCCGCACGATCGAGTTCTACTCGTCGCTGTTCGACTGGCGATTCGAGCCATGGGGACCCCCCGGTGCGTACTGGGTGATCAAGACGGGAGACGCCTCCGAGCCCGGCATCGATGGAGGGCTGGTGCCGCGCCGAGGGGCTGGCCCGGTCGACGGCCAGGCGGTGAACGCGTACGTGTGCACGGTGACCGTCGCCTCGGCGTCGGGATCGCTGGCCAAGGCGCTGACGCTCGGCGGATCGGAGGCGCTGCCGATCATGCCGATCCCCGGTGTGGGCTGGCTGTGCTACGCGAAGGATCTCGACGGCACGATCTTCGGGCTGATGGAAGCCGACCCCGGCGCCGCCTGAGCGTGCGCGTTTCGTAGGTTTTATCCACCCACCGCTTCTTCACATCCCTCGCACCCCCCAACCGCCCAACCAACCCACGATCCAACTCACCAACTCACATGTCTTTTGATCAGTATCACGAACCGCCCTCGGAGCTCTCGCCCGAGACGCGCACCTTCGCCCGCATGATCACGTCGCTGATCGAAGAGGCCGAGGCGATCGGTTGGTACGAGCAGCGCCTCGCGGTGGAGACCGACCGTCAGGCGAAGGCGATCATGAAGAACGCGCAGCACGAGGAGATGAAGCACTTCGGGATGGACCTGGAGTTCCTGCTGCGCAGGAAGCCCCAGTGGCGCGAGGTGCTCGAGGGAATCCTCTTCACCAAGGGCGACATCGTGAAGCTGGGCGACGAGGCGGAAGAGGCGAGCGAGTAGGTGGAGGTTGCGCTGGACGCAGCGACGCACGCAGCACTAGTCCAGCAGATATCCACACCGAAAGTCTCAGCGGCTCCGCATGCGTCTTGCACCTCGTGCCAGCCATGGCGCGCGCGATCACCATCCCGAACGACGAATCGGAGCTCGAGCTCACGCTCGCTGGTAAGCGCGTCAAGCTCACCAATCTCGAC
>DATFOL010000004.1:0-2949 GCA_035265545.1 Gemmatimonadaceae bacterium
AGCACCTCGCAGTCGGTGATCGCGCGGATGCTCACCGAGAAGCCGAGGCCGATCCGGACGACGAGGGCGGCGGTGCCGGAGTACGTGGAAGCGACGGTGCAGCGCGCGCTCGAGAAGCTGCCCGCGGACCGGTTCTCCCACGTCCGGGAGTACGCGGAAGGTCTTCGCGGCCGAGGTGACTTCACCGCATCCAGCAGCTTCGCGACGGCCAGAGCGCCATCCGCACGAAAGCGCCGCGCACTGGTGGACCGGTTCACGGATCCGCTCGTGCTTTCGCTTGCCGTGCTCTCGCTCGTCCTGATCGGCGTCGCGTCGCTGCGGGGCCGAGCCGACACCGCTCCCGCGATGCCGGTGAGGTTCGTGCTCTCGACCCCCGACAGCGCGAGGCCCGTGACCAACTCGCCGTGGCCCGGTGCCATCTCGACGGACGGAAGGATGCTCGTCTATCGCGGGCGGTCGCCGGAGGGACCGGCACTCTACGCGCAACGCACCGACCAGCTCGACGCCAGAGTGATTCCGGGGACTGTCGGGGCCCAGCAGCCCATGTTCTCTCCCGACGGAGAGTGGCTGGCGTTCCAGCTCGGGGGCAAGCAGAAGAAAGTGAGACTGGACGGCAGCGCTCCGATCAACGTCGCGGACGCGGGGAGTCAGAATGGCTCCGACTGGACCTCGCGCGACGAGATGGTGTTCGGGGCGGAGCTGGACTTTCACGGTCTGTCCAGGGTGAGCGCGTCCGGCGGCAGGCTGCAGGAGTTCACACGACCGGACACGGCGAAGGGAGAGACGGATCATCTGTGGCCGATCGCGCTCCCCGATGGGAAGACGGTGGTCTTCACCATCTGGACCGGAAGCCTCGCCTCGGCGAAGCTGGCGACGGCCTCGCTCGAGCAGGGTGACGTCGTTCCGCTGGATCTTCCGGGAGTCCGCCCGCTCGCGGTGATCGACCGCATCCTGGTGTACCTCCAGTCGGACGGAGCCGTGATGGCGGTGACACTCGACCGCTCCGGCCGCCATGATGCAGGGAGCCCGGTTCCGGTGCTCGATCCCGTGCAGGTTCTTCAGGGCAACAACGGGAACTCGGAGATCTTCGTCTCGAAGGGAGGCGCGCTCCTCACCTCGCGCGGCGGCACGAACACCCGTCTGGCCTGGATCACGCGCGACGGCAAGGTCACGCCGCTGTCGTCCGAGACCAGGCAGTTCGGTACTCCACGGCTCTCCCCCGACGGAACCAGGATCGCCGTCGCCATCCGGGAAGCCGACAAGTCGGCGATCTGGATCTACGAGATCGCGACCGGCACGTTCTCACGGCTGTCGTCCCCCGCGGCGGCGCAGTCGCCCTCGTGGACTCCCGACGGAAACAGCGTCGTGTACGTGGCGCTCGGCAGCGAGAAGCGATATGCCATATGGCGCCAGGCTGCCGATGGGGGCTCGCCGCCGGAGAAGCTGTTCGACGCGCTGAGCTTCACGATTCAATCCGTGGTTGCGCCGGACGGCCGCTCGGTGCTCTACACCGGTTACGCGCGCAACGGGTGGCGCCTCTTCCGCGTCGCGCTCGATTCCCCGACGGTCGCCACACAATTCGTGGAGAACGAGATGACGATCACGCCTCCGACCTTTTCACCCGATGGCAAATGGGTGATGATGACGAGTGTGGAAGAATCGGGACAGCCGGAGGCGTACGTCCGCTCCTATCCCGATCCGGCGGCGCGCGTTCAGGTGTCGGCGGGAGGTGGGTTCAACGGCGTGTGGGCACCCGACGGCAGCCGAGTCTACTACGCGCTCGGAAGCGGCGCGCTGCTGTCGGCCACGCTCGCGACGACGCCGCGTCTGCGCGTCATTGCGCGCGATACCGTCTTCTCGACCGCCCCGGTGCTCGTAGGCAGTGGTCCAGCGCGTGCCCTGGACGTCGCGCGCGATGGCCGCTTCCTCGGCCTGGTGATCAACCGGAACGACTATCAGCTGGTGATCGTCCCGAACTGGCTGCCCGAGCTGAAGAAACGTCTCGCGGGCGCGCGGTAGAGGCGGCGCGAGCGCGGCCACCGCGACAGCGGCGGCGCTAAGGCACAGTCACGCTGCACCACTAGCTACTCGACCGGCGAGTGAGCGCTCACCTGCTCGCGAGTCTCTAGCTCCTGCTGCTGGGCTGCGGGTCGGAACTGATCGGCACGGAGTGCGCGGAAGTTGGACGGCGAGAGCGCGGAGAACTGCTCTCGTATCGATATTGCGCGTAGGCGCAGCGTTCCTCTCCGAGCGGAGCCCAAGAGTCTTCTTTGGTTGGCATCGAAGCCTCCGAGCGGCGCCGATGTCTCCGCGCCCTCCGCCAAACTCCGCGGCCTCCGCGTCAATCTGTTGATTCGTCCTCCGCGTCAGTCCTTTTCACTCCCGCGAAGATCGGGGTTCAGGGCCACGAGCAGGGCGGCGGCGATTGACGCGTAGGGGTGAGGACGCCGAGGGTGGCAGGTCGTTCACGAGGCGCTTCATCCCATCCTTCATCGTGCCGGCACCGAAGTTCAGTAGTAGCCCGACCGGAAAGCCCCCGAGGCGGAGGTAGGTGAGGAGCTGCGTGCGATCAATCGGCGTCAGGCGATCCACCACCTTCACCTCGATCAGCACGCAGGTCTCAACCACGAGATCAGCGCGAAAGGCACGCTCGAACTCGACGCCCTCGTACGAGAAGCCGATCGATTGCTGCCGCACGACGCGCAGCCCGCGTCGCTCGAGAACCACAGCGAGTGCGACCTCGTAGACCGACTCGAAGAGGCTCGAGCCGAGATCTCGATGAATCTTCACCGCCGCATCAACGACGACGCCTGTGATGTCGTCGATCTCCATCCTCGTTCCTCCGCGCTCCCAGGACGTTCCGCCATTCGCGCCAGTCAGTCTTCCTGAAGTGATACCAATTTGCCAGGCCAGCCTCGCCGAATGAGACCGAGCGCGGTAAAGTGCCAC
>DATFOL010000005.1:0-3380 GCA_035265545.1 Gemmatimonadaceae bacterium
CGCGCAGGGGGTGATCCCCGCGCAAAGCGGGTCGAGGCTGCGTGAGATGGGCGACTGGATGCGGGTCAATGGCGAGGCGATCTATGGCACCAGGGCGAGCCCGTACGGGCTTCCGGCCTGGGGCCGCTACACGACCAAGGCACGGCGGGTGTACGCGCACGTGTTCGACTGGCCGAAGGACCGACGGCTCGCTCTGACCGGCATCCGCGACCGGCCGGCGGCGGCGTACCTGCTGGCCGACCGGAAGCCGCTCACCGTCGAGCAGTCGGCGGACGGCTGGGTCGTGACGCTACCCGCCGTGCGCCCGAGCGCGATCTCGTCCGTGCTGGTGTTGGAGACGAGCGCGACGAAGTGAGGGCTACGCCAGATGGGCAGGGGCGGGCTCGCGATGGCGGGCCGCCTCTGTTCGTCACATCGGGCGTCGCGTGGTGATGAGGATCACTCCATTCGCGCCACGCGAGCCGAACACCGAGCTCGCCGCCGCGTCCTTCAACACCTCGATCGACTGGACGTCCTGCGGACTCATGTCCATCAGCGCCTGGGCACCGATGTGCTGCGGAATCCCGTCGACGACGATCAGCGGCTCGTCCGTCGCCTTGAACGAGCGCGAGCCGCGGATGCGGATCGAGGCCGAGCCGTTCGGCAGGGCGCGCACCTCGACGCCGGGGAATCGGCCCACGAGCATGTCGGCGACCGTCCTCGGCGAGTTGGTGCGCATCTTCTCGCCACTCGCGGAGCTGACGGCGGTGTTCACGTCTCGCCTCTCCTGGGTGCCGTAGCCCACCTGCACGGCCGTCGAAGAGGGCGAGGGCTGGGCTGGGCCGTTCGGGGTCGAGTGGCACGCCGCGAGCGCGAGAATCGTGCACGCGAAGGAGCACCGACGAGCGAACGGTAGGGATGACCGGCGCGTATACATGGGCGTGCAAGCCTCATGTGAGAGAGGGGGCTCGGGCGCCCCCGGCCTGATTCGCCATACGATGGGGATGACGAAGCGAATGCGCAACAGTGGGCGCTCTGGTGTGCGTTCACCACGCTCATCAGATTGTCTTTTCAAGGAACAAATGTGATCCGCACGTGGGTCGCCGCGTGCATGAAGATTCGACACGACCCCACCACCCAGTCACGGGCGAGGCTCCATGACCCAAGATCGCATTCCACGCCGCTCCTTCCTCACCAGCGCTGCCGCGACGGTCGCCGGCACCGCGCTCGGCGTAGCGGCCACGCCGTCGCTCGGGCGTGCCGCCGTGGCCGCGTCGCACGATGACGAGCACCGTTCGGCACTGGCGCCAGTGCACGAGGTCAAGCTCGGCATCGCGAGCTACTCGCTGCGAGAGTTCCCGCTCGAGAAGGCGCTCGACATGGCGAAGACCCTGCGGACGCCGTACATCAACTTCAAGTCGATGCACGTCCCCTACGAGAAGTCGCCCGAGGAGCTCGCGGCCATCCGCAAGGAGATCGAGGACGCAGGCTTCAAGATCGTCGGCGGCGGCACGATCACGTTCAACGAGGACACCGACGCGGGCGTCGAGAAATACTTTGCGTACGCGAAAGCCGCAGGGATGCCGACGATCGTCTGCACCGGTCCCCTCGCTGTGCTGCCACGCGTCGAGAAGTACGCCAAGCAGTACGACATCAAAGTCGCGATCCACAATCACGGCACCGAGGACAAGATCTTCCCGTCGCCGTACGACGTGCTGAAGGCCGTGAAGGGAATGGATACGCGCATGGGTCTCTGCATGGACATCGGACACACCGTGCGTACCGGCACCGATCCGGTGAAGGCGGTGTTCGACGCCGGTACGCGCCTGCACGACATGCATGCGAAGGATCTGACCGATCTCACGAAGCGCGACAGTCAGGTCGCGGTGGGCGAGGGAAAGATTCCGATCGCCGCGATCTTCCAGGCGCTGCAGGCGATCAGGTACCCCGGCTACGTGAACCTCGAGTACGAGATCAACGCGAAGGATCCGCTTCCCGGAATGCAGATCTCGTTCGCCCACATGCGCGGCGTGCTCGCCGGACTGGCGCAGACCAGTGTCGCGACGGCACCGGGCAAGGCGAGCGCGAAGGCACGCGGCTGATCGCCCCCTGCATGCACGGATGGACTCCCGACACGTGGGCGCCGTGCGCGCCCACACCCACCTCCCACTCACCACGCGGGCACGACAGACCATGATTGATCGCCGTTCGACACTCTCCCTCACGCTTCCGCTCGCGCTGGCGTCGCTGGTCGGCGCGCTCGCCTGCGCGAGCGCGGGCAGCACGCCTTCCATTCAGAGCTCGTCCGATCCGACCTACGTCGAGGTCGTGCCGCGCGAGACCGACCGGCGCGTGGATGTCCTCGTCGGGGGCAAGCCGCTCACCTCGTACGTCTGGCCCACCACGCTCAAGAAGCCCGTGCTCTTCCCGATTCGTTCGGCGAACGGCGTCGTCGTGACGCGCGGGTATCCGCTCGAGCCGCGTCCCGGCGAGCGCGTGGATCATCCGCACCACGCCGGTCTCTGGTTCAACTACGGCGACGTGAACGGACTGGATTTCTGGAACAACTCGGACGCGATCCCCGCTGCGCAGGCGTCGAAGTACGGCACGATCGTCCACCGTTCCGTGCGCTCGGTGAAGAGCGGGGTGGGTGAGGGTGTGCTCGAGACCACCGAGGAGTGGGTCGCGCCGGACAACACCCCACTGCTGCGGGAAGAGACGCGGTACGTGTTCCGTGCCTCGACCGGTGCGCGCACGATCGACCGCATCACGACGCTCACCGCGCTCGACCGTGAGGTGACGTTCACTGACAACAAGGAAGGGGTGATCGCCATCCGCGTCGCGCGGCAGCTCGAGCATCCGTCGCTCCAGCCGGAGAAGTTCACCGACGCGAGCGGCAACGTCACGCCGGTGGCGAAGCTGGACACCGCGGGCGTGCACGGCCACTACCTGTCGTCGGAAGGTAAGGAAGGCGATGCCGTATGGGGCACGCGCGGCAAGTGGACCATGCTGCACGGGGACGTGAACGGAACGCCCGTCACGCTCGCGGTCCTCGACCACCCGAAGAACTGGGGCTACCCGACCTACTGGCACGCCCGCGGCTACGGCTTGTTCGCCGCGAACCCGCTCGGCCAGAAATCGCTCACGAACGGGAAGGCCGAAGCGACCAACTACAAGCTGGCCCCCAAGACCTCGGTCACCTTCCGTCACGAAGTGGTCGTTCTCGACGGCACGGCGACGGCCGCGGACATCGGGAAGTACTACACGTCGTTTTCACGTTGAAGCGAACGGCAGGTTGACGGTTGTCGGTCGTCGGTACTCAGCCGACCTCGGGACGCTCCTGCGTCCCGAGGCGGGCTGAGAACTGAAAGCCGATAGCTGGCAATCGTTCTCTAGCCAGC
>DATFOL010000006.1:0-5258 GCA_035265545.1 Gemmatimonadaceae bacterium
GAGCCCGCAGCTCGCCGCCGCCGTGCAGCTCATCCTCGCCGAGAGCGTCGCGCCCGGTCCGGGAAGCTCGCTCGTCTCGGCGCGGCTCGCCGAGATCCTTCTCGTGCACGCGCTGCGCGCGCAAGCGGCGACGAAGGAGGAGCACGCGAGCGGTCTATGCGCGCTGGCGGACCCGATGATCGGCGCATCGCTGCGGCTGATGCACGCGCAGCCGGCGGAGCAGTGGACGGTGGAGCGGCTCGCACGCGAGGTGGGGATGTCGCGCTCGGCGTTCGCCGCGCGGTTCACCCAGCTCGTGGGAGAGGCGCCGCTGCAGTATCTGACGCGCTGGCGAATGACGCAGGCGGCCGAGATGCTGCGCGAGCGGGAGGACAGCGTGCCGGCGATCGCCGAGCGAGTCGGGTACGGGAACGCGACGGCGTTCACGAAGGCGTTCTCGCGGATCGAAGGGGTAGGGCCGGGGGCGTATCGGAGAAGGTGGCGGGTGCGGGCGGCGGCGTCGACGTAGAGACTCTCTTCGTCGGCGACGCATCGAACATGGGATCCGCTAGCCGGAGCAGCTCGCACTGCGGAGGACCGCCGACGCGGTGGAGGCGGTCGACCAGCACGACATTGTTTCGGCCGAGCTGGAGATAGGTTCCCGCAACCCAGACCGTGGGCTCGGCCGTGTCCGTCGAGCCGACATCGACGTCGAGATCACCGAGATTCTCGGTGGAACCATCGCCGAGGCGACGGTGCCGGCATTGGAGTTACAGCCGGCCGGCACGAATGGCTTGTGCGAGATGGGCGCGCTCACGCATCCCTGGACGCGCCGGCCCCACCGCGCGTCATGGGCTCTACGTCCTCCCTGCCCCAGCCCTCGCGCCGCGCGCCACCGAGCGACCCGCCGCGCGCCAGTCCGGAAGCCCGTCGTCGGCGCGGCGCGCGCGGAAGCCGTGCTCGCGGAGCACCTCCACCGCCTCCACCGAGTATACGCACCAGGGCCCGCGACAGTAGGCGATGACTTCCTTGCGTTTCGGCAGCTCGCCGAGGCGTCGCTCGAGCTCCGCGACGGGGACGGAGAGCGCGCCGGGGATGTGGCCGGCGTCGTACTCCTCGCGCGGGCGTACGTCGAGCACAGTGACATCACCGTCACGCACGAGGCGTCGCAACTCGTCGAGCGTGACGGGCTCGAGCGCGTCCCGACTGGTGAGATACTTCTGGGTCACCTGCTCGACTTCAGCGAGGCGTTGGCGAGCGAGCGTCTGCAGCGAGCGAAGGAAGCGCAGCACGTCGTCGTCGGCCAGTCGGTAAAGGACGTAGGTGCCCTCCCGGCGGGTCTCGACGAGCCGAGCTTCCCGCAACACCCGGAGGTGGGCGCTCGTGTTCTTGAGCGGCGTCGCCGCCTGCTCGGCGAGCGTCTCGACGGTCTTCTCGCCTTGGGCGAGCAGGTCCAGCAGCTCGATCCGCTTGGGGCTGGCGGCAGCGTGCCCGATGCGCGCGAACTGCGCGTATAGCGGGTCCTTGAAGGCGCGGTGACTTACCATGTACCTCTTGATTATTCTATTGTTCGTTAGAATACTAGTGAAAGCCCCATGCCGTCAAGGCGAGGAGGAGACATGACTCACAGCACGCCGATCACCGCGTCCGCCAGCAGTCCGCCGCTCCAAGGCGTCAGCAGCGCCGTCGCTGGCCTCGACGTGGGCGCGTTGCGCGAGGCGATTCGCGAGGAGTACGCCACCGTCGCGACCGAGCCAGAACGCGGCTTCCACTTTCACACCGGACGACCGCTCACCAGGATACTCGGCTACGAGGAAGCGTGGCTCGTGGGCGTCCCTGAACCGAGCATCGCCTCCTTCGCCGGCACCGGCAACCCGTTCAGCGCAGGACTGCTCGCACCAGGTGAGCGCGTGGTGGACGTCGGGTGCGGTGCCGGGATCGACACCCTCATCGCCGCGCGCATGGTCGGCGAAGAGGGCCGCGTCATCGGCGTCGACATGACGCCGGCCATGCTCGACCGAGCGCGCACGAGCGCCCGGGCCGTGGGCGCGACGAATGTCGAGCTGCGCGAAGGGTATGCCGAGGCACTGCCCGTCGAAGACGGGTGGGCGGACGTCGTCATCTCCAACGGCGTGCTAAACCTGTTTCCCGACAAGTTCGCGGGGCTGCAGGAGATGGCACGGATCCTCCGACCGGGCGGGCGGCTCCAGATCGGCGACATCCTCGTGGAGAAGCGGGTGTCCGACGGCGCGAAGCGCAACATCGACCTGTGGAAGGGCTGAATCGCCGGTGCTCTGCTGGAGGCAGAGCTCGAGGCGACGGTCGTTGCCGCAGGGTTCGTCCAGTTCGAGATCACATGGATCAAGGACGTCTTCGCCGGGGCGCCGCAGGACAGCAATGCGGCGAAGTTCGGGACGCAGGGCATCACCTTTCGCGCGCGCAAGGCGACCGACGAGGCGGAGTGGGCTTGCGCGCTTGAAGCGCTCCGCTGCGAACTGACACCGACCGAAAGCGGAGACACGCGAGCATGACTCCGCGCACGCCTCACCCCAACGATGCGATTTCTCGCTTGAGGGCCTCGTGATCGTCCGTCACTACCTGCACACCGATCCAACCGTCGCCGTCTCGTACCTGTTCGGCTGCGGTGGCAAGGCTGCGGGTGCAGTCGTGGATCCCGTCGAAGCGCCCGCATTCTACCTGCGCCAGGCCGAGTCGGTCGGACTCGTGCTACGGTACGTCATCGACACTCACCTCCACGCAGACCACGTGTCGACCGGACGCGCGCTCGCCGAGGCCGCCGGCGCACCATACGTCCTGCACGCGAGCGCTCGGACCGGGTACGCGTTCCATGCGGTGCACGACGGCCACGAGCTCGCACTCGGCAATGTGTCGGCTAAGGTCTGGCACGTGCCGGGACACACCCCCGAGCACCTGGCGCTCGTCGTCAGCGACCGCACTCGCGCGCCGGAGCCGTGGCTCGCCTTCACCGGACACACGCTCATGGTGGGCGATCTCGGTCGCACCGAGCTCGCCGCGACCGCGGAGGAGGGCGCGCGTGCCCTCGCCGCGAGCGTCGAACGACTGCGCACACTCCCCGACCACGTGCTCGTGCTCCCGGGCGCGTTCTCAGGCTCCGTCTGCGGCCGGGGTCTCAGCGGCACGCCGTTCTCCAGCATCGGCTTCGAGCGGCGCTTCAATCGCGCGTTCAGCGAGCCCGACTTGGAGGCGCTCGTGACGCTCATGCTCCGCGACATTCCCCCGCGTCCCGAAGGCGCGGCCGAGATCCGCGCGGTGAACATGGGTGCGGCTGTCGACGTCGCCGCGGTGTCGACCGCCAGCGCGGTCGCGTGACTCTCGGCGCCGCGGGCGCCGACGTCGACCGCACGTCCATGCGGACGACGACGCGACGCACAGAGCCCATGCTGGGGCTGCGAGAGAACTGGCAGCAGTTCGCGCTGCTCGTCCTCATCAACGGATTCGTCGGTGCGATG
Organism: Gemmatimonadaceae bacterium; assembly: GCA_035265545.1. GTDB lineage: Bacteria > Gemmatimonadota > Gemmatimonadetes > Gemmatimonadales > Gemmatimonadaceae > AG11. The sequence continues at coordinate 3,471 of DATFOL010000006.1, forward strand.
GTGGGTCTCGAGCGGACTGTCCTCCCGCTGCTCGGCGAGCGCGAGTTCGGTCTCGAATCCAGGAGCGCCGCCCTCTCGTTCATCGCGACGTTCGGCATCGTGAAGGCGCTCACGAACATCGTCGCGGGCCGTCTCGGCGACCGCTACGGCCGGAAGCGCGTGCTCGTCGCCGGATGGATCTTCGCGGTGCCGGTGCCGTTGCTCGTGATTTGGGCGCCTACCTGGGGCTGGATCGTCGTGGCCAACGTGCTGCTCGGCGTCAACCAGGGTCTCACGTGGTCGATGGCGGTGATCATGAAGATCGACCTCGTGGGCGCGCGCCGGCGCGGGCTGGCGATGGGGCTCAACGAGTTCGCCGGGTATCTGGCGGTCGCGCTCACCGCGCTCGCCACCGGCGTGATCGCGAGCCGCTATGGCCTGCGACCGGAGCCGTTCTACCTCGGCATCGCCTTCGCCGCGATCGGCCTCGCCCTGAGCGTGCTCCTCGTGCACGACACGACCGCGCATGCGCGCGCCGAGGCTCGCAACCATGCGGTGGAATCCGTCGCGAGCGCGAATCTGGCGACTACAGCCGCGCCCACCTTCCGCGAGCTGTTCGCGCGCGGAACGTGGCGCGACCCGGCGCTCGCCAGCGCCAGTCAAGCAGGACTGGTCAACAATCTGAATGACGGCCTCGCGTGGGGACTCTTCCCGCTGTTCTTCGCCGCCGCCGGGCTCTCGGTGCGCGAGATCGGCCTGCTCGCTTTCATTTATCCAGCGACGTGGGGCATCATGCAGCTCGCGACCGGCGCGCTCTCGGACCGATGGGGGCGGAAGTGGCTGATCGTCGGCGGGATGCTGGTGCAGGGCGCCGCGCTCGGGGCGATGGTCGTCTGGCGCGGCCTCGCGCCGTGGGCCGCGAGCGGCGTCGCACTGGGCATTGGGACGGCGATGGTGTACCCGACGCTCCTCGCCGCGATCGGCGACGTAGCGCACCCGGCATGGCGCGGCTCGGCGGTCGGCGTCTATCGACTGTGGCGCGACCTCGGCTACGCGGTCGGTGCGTTGGTCGCTGGCGCGCTCGCGGACCTGTTCGGGATGGAAGCGGCGATCGGCACGGTCGCCGTCATCACAGCGGCGTCGGGTGTGCTCGTCGCGCTGAGGATGTCGGAGACGCACTCTAAGGTGCTTCGCACATCCGGGTGATCAAGTCATTACGCGCGGGAGCGTATCGCCTCGACCTACTGGCCAAGCGGGCTGAACTCCACTAGAAGCGCAATTCACGCAGAGACGCGGAGTGAACGAAGGGCAGGGAGAGATCTTTCCGTCAGGGCTCTGCGGCTTTGGCCTCAGCACCTCCACGCAAGCCAGCGGTTCTCGGCGACTCCGGGCAGTTCTCCGCAGTTCTCCGCGTGACACTCCTGGCGAGACTGCGCTGCACCGTCGCGCGTTTCGGCTGCGCCACTATGTGACCGCCACGCTGACGGGCGACGGGCGGCGGGCAAGCATTCCCGTGAGCACGAGCGTGACGACGATCTGGACGGCGACGAGGGTCACGACCAGCAGTGGTCGGTCGGCGAGAAAGACCTCCGGTCCGGGAATCGCCGCTGAGAGGAGCGAGAGATTCGCCAGGTTGCCGAGCACGATCAGAGCGAGCAGTCCGCGACCTCCACGATAAATTCGCCAGCAGGCCACGCCGTAAACCATCTCGACGACGAACGCTGCCATGGGAGCCGCGTCGTACAACCCGAGGCCGAGCCGAGGCGAGATACGCCCAGGCCAGAGCACGATGTCGTGCGCATGGGTGAG
>DATFOL010000007.1:0-7075 GCA_035265545.1 Gemmatimonadaceae bacterium
CGCTATGTGCCGCGTGAGTTCGTCGAGCGTCCCAAGATGGGGTTCGGCGTTCCACTGCACGATTGGCTTCGTGGTCCACTGCGCGAGTGGGCGGAGGCCAAGCTCGATCCGGCGCGCATCGCACGACACGACGTATTCGATCCGCTCGAGGTCAGGCACGTCTGGGAGGAGCACCTGCGCGGCTACTCGAACAACACCGCCACGCTGTGGCCGGTGCTCATGTTCGATAGCTGGGCGACCGAGACGCACGCCGCGAGCGAAGCGAGCACGACGCCGAGCGGGAGCGTCGCCGAGCGCCTGGCGCACCGCACGGATGCCAGAACGCGGTGATCGCCGGGAACGTGTTCGTGGGCGCGATGGCGCACCCAACTCGAGGGAGGTGAGCGAATGCACGGGCCGACGGCAAGCGAACGACTGCGGCGCTCGTTGTGGACGGCGATCGCCGAGGACGACTGGGCTCAGGCCGACATCGATGCGGCAATCTCGGAGTACGTGCGGGAGGCACAGGACCGTCAGGTGCCGCTCGCCGAGATCTGCCGCTCACTGAGAGTGCACGTTCAACAGGTCGGGCTCGGCCTCTCGGCCGATCGTTACGAGACGATCGCCCGTCACGTCACCGCGCTCGCCGAGACGGCGTATCGCGGCGAGTTCCGAGGCCGGCACACCAACCTCACCGTGAAGATGCCGGGTGCGGGAGAGGACAGCTGATGGGCAATCGTCCAGGCTGTGCACTGACCCTGCTGCTGCTCGACGCGGCGCGCGCGGTGGAGGCGCGAGTGGAGCGCGCGCTCGCCGACGAAGGACTCTCGCTCGCCAAGCTCGGCGCCCTGCGCCATCTCGCGCTCGCGGACGAGCCGCTGACGCTTACCCAGCTCGCCGAGCGCCACTGCTGTGGGCGATCGAACGTGACCGCGTTGATCGATCGCCTGGAGGCGGACGGGCTCGTCGAGCGCACGGTCGATCCGAACGACCGGCGGAACGTGCGCGCGGCGCTGACGTCGGCCGGCCGCGAGGCGTACGCTCGCGCGAGCGGAATCCTCGCCGAGCACGAACGAGCCATCGACGAGCGTCTGGGGCAGGCGCCGCGCGCCGAGCTCGCGCGCGGGCTGCAGACGCTGCGCGAAGGCTGAGCGCAGCGTCGCTACTGCTCCCTCGCCTCGGGCGCCTCGCCGAGCAGCCCTTCCATGAACGGCTTCGCGATGCACTGGTAGAAGCTGCGTCCGTCGCAGATCGAGGTCGCCGACGCTTCGACGTACCGCTTCACCTTGTCCGGGTAATTCTTGCAGTGCGGGGTGTTCGTGCCTCGCACGCACCCGTTGTAGCGGAGGAGCGCCGCCCGATAGTCGCGCTCCCGTCGCTCGCCCGACCGCGTGCGCGGATTGAAGTACTCGCTGAGGATGAACACGCCGTACCGCACGTTGGTCGAGTCGCTCGCGAGGTCGGTACCCAGGCTGTCGCTGAACTGCTTCTTGAGCCAGACCTTCGGGTACACCTGCATCAGCCCCACGGCACCGACATTCGACAGCGCTCCGGAGATGAAGCGCGCGTTCTCGGTGAGCATCACGCCGAAGATGATCGCCGGCGAGATGCCGCGAATGTACGCCTCGCGCACGGCGTACGTCGCGATCGAGTCGGCACGCGCCGAGTCGAGCTGCTTCGTGCGCATCAGGTCCTCGTAGAAGTTCCGCTTCTCCTCGCGGAACTTCGCCGTCGCCATGATGCGCTCCACCGGCGTGCTGTCCCCATCCACGAGTACCGCGGCGGTTCCGGGTGAGCGCTTCCGGAGCTCTTCAGCCATCGTCCCGCGAGTGGCGTACACCGGCCTCGTGTGTCGGACCGTGAACACGATCACCAGCACGAGCACGGCAACAAGGATCAGCGAGTGCACGACGTAGGTGAGCGTCGATGGACGGCGCCCCGGGCCACGCCGGCCCTCGGTGTTCCGCTCGCGTCGATCGCCGGTGTGACGACGATCGCCTGAATTCAGGTCCTCGGGCATCGTCAAATGATCAGCGGGCCCATCCGAAGTGGCCAAGCAGCCACCACAGGAGCAGGAAGATCAACACCGTGCTGAAGCAGCCGCCGCCCAGCTTTTTCGCTCCGTATCCTGCGGCGAGCCCGCGAAGCAGCTTGCTCATCTCCATTCCCTGGGTCTTGGATAGGGAATGGAGTGCAGGAGGCGTACCCAAAACCGATGCGCGACGGCTTCTGCGGGCTAGGCACTTTTACTGACGCGCCGGAACTGGTGTCACGCTCCCGCGCGGAATCGGAGAAGACGTGCCGGTAATGGTTGCCGCTGAGGCCGGAGCGGTGGGCGTCACGCTCGCTGGCGCTGCCGCAGCGGCAGGTGCATTGGTCGTTCCTGCCGGCGATGCTGCGGGCAATGCTGCGGGCAGTGCTGCGGGCAGTGCTGCACTGTCGGTTGGCTGCGCCATCTTGAACCGCAGCGGATCCACCTGCCGCCCATGCACGAGCACCTCGTAGTGCAGATGTGGTCCAGTGGACAGCCCGCTCGTTCCAACCGTGGCGATCGGCACACCGCGCAGCACGCGATCACCCTCGCTCACCAGCGAGCTGCCGCAGTGTGCGTAGCGGGTGACGACGCCATTGCCGTGCTCGATCTCGACCACGAGCCCGAAGCCGAACTTGCGGCCGACGAAGCTCACGCGTCCCGCAGCGGGCGCGGTGATCTGCGTACCTCGCCGCGCCGCGACGTCGACGCCGAGATGGGGCCGCACGACCTTGAGCAGCGGATGGCGCCGCGCGCGAGAGAACCGACTCGCGAGCCTGCCGATCACGGGCAAACCCTCGATGCCGCCCGTGCTGCCGCCGGCGCTCGGCTCGTCATCGCCGACGGCACGGCCTGCGCGCCGCGGCGCTGGCCGTAAGCCGGGCGCCAGCAACTTCGTCGGGCGACGCACGTTGCGCGCGACCGTTACAGCCGCTCCCCGCGCGACGCCGAGTGTGTCGGCGGTCGTCGCGCGCTCGGACAGTGCGAGTGTGAGCGAGTCCTCCATCACGAGCAGCCGCGCGCGTAGCAGCTCCGTCTCGGCGCTCGTCAACACCTCGGGGGACCGCAGCGCGACGACGAGCGTCGAGAGTCCCGCGACGGCGACAACGAGTAGCGCGATCGCGGCGCCGAGGACGAGGCGCGCCTGCCAGCGCGCGACGTTGAACGAGCGGGTGGGCGCGCCGGGCGTCGGTGGCACGAGCAGCAGTTGCCACGGGCGACGCGCGAGCGGGATGGCCCTCGCGCGCGGCCAGTGCTCGGTGATCGGCGGCAGCGCCGGTCCCATCGGTTCGGGACGCAACCGAATGACGTCGGCGGACATCGTCCGCTCGGCGATCTCGAACGGATGAATGGCGTCGACGTACCTGGGCGTGCGCTTCGCCGAGGACATGCGCTTAGCGGCTGGTCGACGCGCCGTCGTTCACGTGCAAAGTCGCCGCGGAGCCGGATTCCTCGGGTGGGCGCATCAGCACGCGGCCGTTCACGACGCCACCTTCCTGGACGAGGATCGTTTGCGTCAGCACGTCGCCGGTGACGATCGCCGTGGCCTGCAGCTCGACGCGGTCGGTCGCGTGGATGTTTCCAGTGATCGATCCGCCGATGACGACTTCCCGGGCATGTACGTCGCCAGTCATCGTCGCGCCGACACCGAGCACGACGGTGTCGGCACGTCGCACGTTGCCCTCGAGCTTGCCGTCGATGCGCAACGAGCCCGCAGTGTCGAGATCGCCCGTGATGACGAGCTGCGCATCGAGCAGCGAATAGCCGCTGCCGGCGGTGGTCGGTGGGGAGGAGGGGCCGGAGCGCCGTGCGAGGAGGCTCATCTGCGGAAGCGGCTGGGGTGAGGCGGCAACGTGGCGGGTCCGGCGAGGACGCACGCAGATCATTCGTGCCATGTCTTTGACGCGCCAACTCCGATCGACGGCACGCGCTCGATCCCCTGGTGACCCTCGTCACTCGCACACGGTGACCCGTCCGTGCAGCTTGTTGCGGTCCCGGCCATGCGCATGTCCATGGCAGGAGCAGAACGTGGCACAGGCTCTGCCTTCTGAGCCCACGATGGATCATCGGCGCGAGCCGACTACTCCCGGAGGTACGATGCGGTCGATTATCAAGACGATCATTCTGGCACCCGCGCTCGCGATCGCGGCTGCGTGCAACGACAAGCCCGCGGATCCGGCGTTGAACAACGACCTGTCGCTGGCGGCGCAGGCGAACCCGAATGCGCGACTGGATTCCATCAGCGCCGCGGAACGGATGAATGGCGCCGCGACCGACGCGAACAACCTGCGTGCGAGCAGCGCGCCCGCTGCCGCGGCGCCGGCGCCGACGCGTCGCACGACCGCTTCTGCGCCGGCGCGTCGTCGCTCGACCTCGAGCGGCAGCAGCGCCAGCAGTGGAACGGCGCCAGCGCCCGAGCCGCGGGTGGTCACCAAGAAGAACACGAAGCGTGATGCGGCGATCGGAGCGGCCGCTGGTGCGGTCATCGGCGCGGCGACCAGCAAGGACAAGCTGAAGGGAGGCGTGATCGGCGCTGCCGCCGGCGGCATCATCGGTGGCGTGATCGGCAACAACGTCGACATCCAGAAGACGCGTGTCCCCTAGCAACGCAGCGTGCTAGCATGAACGTCCCTCCGCCGCGTGAGCAGGGTGGCGGGGAAGAGCGTGCGCCCGCCCGGCGACCGGCAGACTTGCCGGCGCCGGATGGGCAGGCGCTCGTGGAGCATCTGGTGGACCGTCTGGCGCGCGCAGAGCGAGAGCTCAACCTCGCGCGCGACGTCATCACCGAGTCGGAGCGCGAGCGCGCGTTCCTGCGCAACGCGACGCGGCAGGTCGCGAGCACGGAGCACGTCGATACGGGAGAGCTGGTGCGGCCATTTCTCCCCGCGCTTGGACACTGGTGCCTGTTCGATCAGGTCTTCAACGGAATCGCCGAGCGCCGACTGATCACAGCGGACGCATCGCTCGCGCAGCAGGCGCGATCGGTGGAGGGAGAGCTCGCGCTCGATGGCGACGCGAGTCTCGGCCTGGTGCGTGCGCTTCGTCGGCGCCGCACCGAGCGGCTGGAGCACGTGTCGCCCGTACGTCCGGCGACCGTGCGCGACGACGATCACGCGGCGGCGGCGTGGGCCGCGCTCGAGCACCTCGCCGCCGGCCCGGTGCTGGTCGTGCCGGTTCTCACCCGTGGGCGGATTGCCGGCGCGCTGAGCTTCGGCCGCCCGGCGGATCAGCCTTTCTTCACTGAGCGCGAGCAACGGCTGGCAGAGGAGCTGGCGCAGCTCATCGGGCTGGCGCTGGAGCAGCAGCGAATCGCCACGGCGGCGGAGGCGGCGGCGCGAACGAAGTCCGAGTTCCTCGCGATGATGAGCCACGAGCTGCGTACGCCCCTCAACGCGATCGCCGGCTACGCACAATTGCTGGAAATGGGATTTCGCGGACCATTGACCGACGGTCAACGTGACGCAGTGAACCGGATCCTGCGCGGCCAGGAGCATCTGCTCACCCTGGTGGACGCGGTCCTCACCTTCTCGCGGCTCACCAGTGGACGGTTGACGATCGACTCGACGGAGCTCGATGCCGCCGAGTTGATCGACGTCGCGAGCGAGCCGCTCGTTGTCGAGTTCGCGGCGCGGGAGATCGATTTCCGCATCCTCCCCTGTCCCGAGCGCGGCCGCGTCTGTGGCGATCGGGAGCGCGTGGTGGAGATCCTCCGGCATCTGCTGTCGAACGCCCTCAAGTTCACGCCGAAGAGTGGCTCGGTGACGGTGTCGTGCGAGGAGGGAGGCGGCATGGTGCGCTTCATGGTGTCCGACACGGGGCGCGGCATCCCGGAAGGTCAGCGGGACGCGATCTTCCAGCCGTTCGTGCAGGTCGAGAAGGGGCTGACCCGGTCGGCCGACGGCAGTGGACTGGGTCTGGCGATCGGGCGCGAGCTCGCCGAGCGGATGGGGGGCACGCTCACCGTGACGAGCAAAGTCGGCAGCGGCTCACGCTTCGTGCTGTCGCTACCGAGGGCCTCGGAAGAGGGAGCGGATCCCGCGTCGAGCGCGATTGACACCGTTTCCGACGAGGGCTAATATTCGGGGCTGCGTTGCCCGCGCGCGCGGTGCTCCGGCGATGGTCGCCGAGTCGCCCGCGCGGGGCTCTTTTTCGTTTCAGGGCGTCGAGACGCAGCCATTCATCGCGCAGCGAGCGCGAATCACACGAGGAAGGACGCACTGATGGTCGAGATTCATCTCGAGGAGAGCGATCGGCTGGATTGGGCGCTGAAGGCGTTCAAGCGCAAGATCGCGAAGGCGGGGATCCTGAAGGACCTCCGGAAGAAGCGCTACTACGTGAAGCCGAGCGAGGCCCGTCAGTTGAAGGCCGCCGCGGCTCGCCGCCGCAGCCGCACCGAGCGCGCGCGCTGATTCGGCCGGCCTAGCGCAAGGTCCGGATGGCGAAAGAAGACGCGATTCAGCTCGAAGGCTCGGTCACCGAGGTGCTCCCGAATGCGACGTTTCGGGTGCAGTTGACCAATGGCCACAACGTGCTGGCAACGCTCGGCGGCAACATGCGAAGATTCCGCATCCGCGTGCTCGCCGGCGATCGAGTGACGATCGAGGTCTCGCCGTACGACCTGACTCGCGGTCGAATCACGTTCCGCCACAAGAACTAGCCCCACCACGCGACCCGCCGAAAGGCGGGTCGCTGCGTTTCAGCCTCCCGTGCCGACACCGGAGGCGCGCGCCCGAGGCCCCAGCTCCAGCTGATCGAGCGTTCCACGGAGCCGTCGTCTCACGCGCAGCGCCAGCAGCATCGCCACGACGGCCAGGCCCGCCACCAGACCCCACCAGAGTCCGAGCGCGCGGAGCGGCGTGCGAAACGCGAGTGCCACGCTGATCGGCAGGCCACACAACCAGAATCCGGCGAGGTTGATGAGGAACGGCGCCCTGGTGTCGCCGAGTCCGCGCAGCACGCCCGCGCTCACCGCCTGGATCCCGTCGAACAGCTGGAACACGCCCGCGATGGGAATCAGCACGGCGGCGATCGCCACCACCTCCGCCTGGTTGGTGTACGCCGCGG
>DATFOL010000008.1:0-14117 GCA_035265545.1 Gemmatimonadaceae bacterium
CCGGTTCTGCAGCGTCTTGTCGAAGTAGATCAGCACGTTGCGGCAGAAGATCACGTGGAACTCGCTGAACGACCGGTCGGTCACCAGGTTGTGCTGCGAGAACACGATGTTCCGCGTCAGCGACGGCGTGAACAGCGCCCCGTCGTACTTCGCCGTGTAGTACTCGGAGAACGAGCGCTTTCCCCCCGCGCGCAGATAGTTCTCGGTGTACTCCTGCATCCGGTCGAGCGGGAATATTCCCTGTCTGGCCCGCTGCAGCACGACGTCATTGATGTCCGTCGCGTACAGCCGCGCCCGGTCATACAGACCCTCCTCCTCGAGGAGGATCGCCATCGAGAACACCTCCTCCCCGGTGGAACAGCCGGCGTGCCAGATCCTGATGAACGGGTAGGTGCGCAGCAGTGGGATGACCCGGTCCCGGAACTCCTTGTAGAAGCTCGGGTCGCGGAACATCGCCGTCACGTTGACCGACAGATCCAGCAGAAGCCGCTCCATCGCGTCCGGATCGTGGAGAATCCGGGCCTGCAGCTCCGAGATCGTCTTCAGGCCCTCCCCCTCGACCCGCTTCCACAGGCGACGGCGGATCGAGGCGTAGGCGTACGACCGGAAATCGAACCCATAGTGCCGGTACACCCCTTCCAGGAGCAGCTCGATCTCGAGCCGCTCCAGGTCGGAGTTGTAGGCGAGTGGCGGCCCCGGGAGGGACTGCCCATCGCTCACCGGTAGAGCCATACTCGCATCAGGCTGAGCAACTGCTCGGTATCCACCGGCTTGGTGATGTAGTCGGACGCGCCCGCCGCGATGCACTTCTCCCGGTCGCCCTTCATCGCCTTCGCCGTCAGCGCGATGATCGGGATCGACTTGAGGGTCGGCATCTCGCGGATCGCCCGGGTGGTCTCGTAGCCGTCCATCTCCGGCATCATCACGTCCATCAGCACGAGATCGAAGTCCTGCCGTTCGCGCAGCAGCGCGACCGCGTCCTTCCCGTTCTCGGCGAACGACACCTGCATGCCATGGTCCTCGAGCATGCTCGTGAGCGAGAAGATGTTCCGCACGTCGTCGTCCACGACGAGCACCCGCTTGCCGGCGAACACGGCATCGGCGTTGTGCAGCCGCTCGAGCATCCGCCGCTTCTGCTCCGGCAGCTTCGCCTCCACCCGGTGGAGGAACAGCGCCGTCTCGTCGAGCAGTCGCTCGGGCGACTTCACGTCCTTCACGATGATCGTCTCGGCGAACTTGCGCAGCTTCGTCTCCTCCGCCTGCGACAGATCCTTGCCGGTGTAGATGATGATCGGCAGGTCCCGCATCTGCGGGTTCGCCTTCACCGTCTCCAGCAGCTCGAACCCGTTCATGTCCTTCAGGCCGAGGTCGAGCACCATGCAGTCGAAGTGACCCGAGGTGAGCTCGCGCAGTGCGTCCTCCGCGCTCTCGACGGCGGTGATCTCCACGTCCTCGTGCTGGATCAGCTCGATCATGCTCTGGCGCTGCGTCTCGTCGTCCTCCACCACGAGTAGGCGCTTCACCGCGCTGTCGATGAAGTTCGCGATCCTCGCGAACGACTCGTCGAGCGCTTCCTTGGTGACCGGCTTCTCCAGGTACGCCAGCGCTCCCGACTTGAGCCCCTGCTGCCGCTCGCGGATCCCCGTGATGATGTGCACCGGGATGTGCCGCGTCTGTGGATGGTGCTTGAGTCGATCGAGCACCGCCCAGCCGTCCATCCCCGGCATGTCGATGTCGAGCGTGATCGCATCCGGCTCGAACGCGTGCGCCAGCTTGAGCCCCGCCTCGCCGTCGAGCGCGCACAGCCCCTTGAAACCCTTCTCGCGCGCCATCTCGAGCAGCACCTTCGAGAAGTTCCCGTCGTTCTCGATGATGAGCAGCGTCCGATCGCCCGGCTCGATGTCGTCGCGATCGTCGTCGAACCCGTCCGGGCGCGGCAGCGAATCGCGCGACATCACGACGTCGTGGTCGTCTTCCTGCTCGGGGACGACCGCCGTCCCGCCGGCGGACGGGGCCCAGCTGTCGCCATTCGGCGCGGAGCTGGTCTGGCCTCCCGCCGGCGAAGTCGCCGCGGGCTGCCGCATGGCGCCGCTCGGACGCGGCCGGCCGCCGCCATCGCCCGACCGCGTGTCGCGTCGGCGCGCCGAGGGAGGCGCATCGCCACGCGGCGGCTCGGGATCCACGTACCGCGATGGCAGGAACAGAGTGAAGGTGCTCCCCCGTCCCGACGTGCTCTCCACTCGGATCTCGCCGCCGAGCAGGAAGGCGATCTGTCGACTGATGGTGAGGCCCAGTCCCGTCCCGCCGAACCTCCGGCTGGTGGTGCCGTCCGCCTGCTGGAAGGCCTCGAAGATGAGCTGCTGCTTGTCCTTCGAGATCCCGATGCCCGTGTCGCTCACGGCGAACGCGATCACCGTCTCCGCCTGATCGAGGATCCGGCTCGCGAACCGCTTCCCCTTGTCCGCTCGCCGGATGGTGAGCGTCACCCCACCCTGCTCGGTGAACTTGAAGGCGTTGGACAGCAGGTTCTTGAGCACCTGCTGCAACCGCTGCCCGTCGGTGTTGATCGCCGACGGCACGTCCGGGTGTAGATCCACCGTGTAGGAGAGCCCCTTCTGCTGCGCCACCTGCTCGAAGGTGCGCTTCGTGAACGATTCGACGTCGCGCAGCGGCACGTCCGTCGGGTTCACCTCCATCTTCCCGGCCTCGACCTTCGACAGGTCGAGGATGTCGTTGATCAGGTTGAGCAGGTCCGTGCCCGACGAATGGATCGTCTGCGCGAACTCCACCTGCTTCGGAGTGAGGTTGTTCTCCTTGTTGTCGGAGAGGAGCTTCGCGAGGATCAGCAGCGAGTTGAGTGGCGTCCGCAGCTCGTGGCTCATGTTCGCCAGGAACTCGCTCTTGTATCTCGTTTCGAGCGCGAGCTGCTCCGCCTTCTCCTCGAGCGCGAGCCGCGCGCCTTCCACCTCGCGGTTCTTCTGCTCGACCTTCTGGTTCTGCTCCGCGAGCAACGAGGCCTTCTCCTCCAGCTCCTCGTTGACCTGCTGCAGCTCCTCCTGCTGCTCCTTGAGCAGCTCCTCGGACTGACGCAGCGTCTTGGCCTGCGCCTCCAGCTCCGAGTTCGACCGCTTGAGCTCCTCCTGCTGCAGCTGCAGCTCCTTCGACTGGCTCTGCAGCTCCTGGGTCAGCTTCTGCGACTGCTCGAGCAGCTCCTCCGTCCGCATGTTCGCGCTGATCATGTTCAGCACGACGCCGATCGACTCGGAGAGCTGGTCGAGGAAGGACTGATGGATCTGGCTGAACGGGAGGAAGCTGGCGAGCTCGATCACCGCCTTCACCTCACCCTCGAACAGGATGGGAAGCACGATGATGTTGCGCGGTGGCGCTTCTCCGAGCCCCGACGTGATCTGGATGTAGTCGTCCGGCACGTTCGTCAGCAGGATCGGCTGCTTCTCCAGCGCCGCCTGCCCGACGAGTCCCTCACCGATGGCGAACCGGTTGCCGACGTGCTTGCGCGCCCGGTACGCGTACGACGCGATCAGGCGCAGCATCGGCGCCCCCGCATCGTTGTCCATGATGAAGAACGCGCCATGGTGCGCCGACACCAGCGGCGTCAGCTCGCTCATGATGAGGCGCGACACCGACTCGAGGTCCTTCTGCCCCTGCATCATCCGGCTGAACTTCGCCAGGTTGGTCTTGAGCCAGTCCTGCTCCTGGTTGCGCTCCGTCGTCTCCTTCAGATTCGCGATCATCTGATTGATGTTCGACTTGAGCTCGTCCAGCTCACCCTGCGCCTCGACGGTGATCTGCCGCGTCAGGTCGCCCTTCGTCACGGCGGTGGCCACGTCGGCGATGTTGCGCACCTGCGCGGTGAGCGAGTTCGCCATCGCGTTCACCGAGTCGGTGAGCCCCTTCCACGTGCCGGCCACGCCGGGCACCTCGGCCTGGCCGCCCAGCTTGCCCTCCGTACCCACCTCCTTCGCCACGCGCGTCACCTCGTCGGCGAACACCCGCAGCTTCTCCACCATGGTGTTCACCGTGTTCTTCAGCTCGAGGATCTCCCCTCGCGCCTCGACGGTGATCTTCTGCGACAGATCGCCGTTCGCCACCGCCGTGGTGACGAGCGCGATGTTGCGCACCTGGCTCGTCAGGTTCGACGCCATGAAGTTCACGTTGTCCGTGAGATCCCTCCACACGCCGCCCGCGCCGGGCACGCGAGCCTGGCCACCCAGGATGCCCTCGGACCCCACCTCGCGCGCCACGCGGGTCACTTCGCTGGCGAACGCGTTCAGCTGCTCCACCATCGTGTTGACGGTGTTCTTGAGCTCGAGGATCTCGCCGCGCGCGTCGACGGTGATCTTTCGCGACAGGTCGCCGAGCGCCACGGCCGTCGTCACGTCGGCGATGTTCCGGACCTGACTCGTCAGGTTCGACGCCATGTAGTTCACACTATCGGTCAGGTCCTTCCACGTGCCCGCGACTCCCGGCACGTTCGCCTGACCTCCCAGCCGCCCCTCGGTGCCCACCTCACGTGCCACGCGCGTCACCTCCGACGCGAAGCTCGACAGCTGATCGACCATCGTGTTGATGACGTCCTTGATCTGGAGAATCTCCCCGCGCACGTCCACGGTGATCTTGCGGGTGAGATCTCCCTTCGCGATCGCGGCGGACACCGCCGACACGTCGCGGAGCTGTACGGTCAGGTTACCAGCGAGCTGGTTGACGTTGTCCGTCAGGTCCTTCCACACGCCGCCAGCACCCGGGACGCTGGCCTGGCCACCCAGGATGCCTTCGGAACCGACCTCGCGCGCGACGCGCGTGACTTCGCTCGCGAAGGCATTGAGCTGGTCCACCATCGTGTTGACGGTGTTCTTCAGCTCCAGGATCTCGCCTTTGGCCTCGGCCGTGATCTTTCGCGATAGATCGCCTTTGGCGACCGCTGTCGTCACGTCGGCGATGTTGCGCACCTGACTGGTGAGGTTCGATGCCATCGAGTTCACCGAATCGGTGAGATCGCGCCACGTCCCGCTCACCCCTTCGACGTTCGCCTGCCCGCCCAATCGCCCGTCGGTTCCGACCTCCCTGGCGACGCGCGTCACCTCGGCGGCGAAAGCGTTGAGCTGGTCCACCATGGTGTTCACGGTGTTCTTCAGCTCCAGGATCTCGCCCTTCGCTTCGGCGGTGATCTTCTTCGACAGGTCGCCTCGCGCCACGGCCGTCGTCACGTCGGCGATGTTTCGCACCTGACTCGTCAGGTTGCCGGCCATGAAGTTCACCGAGTCGGTGAGATCCTTCCACGTGCCAGCCACGCCGGGCACGTTGGCCTGTCCACCGAGCCGCCCTTCCGAGCCTACCTCGCGCGCCACGCGCGTGACTTCCGCGGCGAACGCGTTGAGCTGATCCACCATCGTGTTGACGGTGTCCTTGAGCTCGAGCACCTCGCCGCGCGCCTCGACGGTGATCTTCTGCGACAGATCGCCGTTCGCCACCGCGGTGGTGACGAGCGCGATGTTTCGCACCTGACTGGTCAGGTTGCCCGCCATGAAGTTCACGGAGTCGGTCAGGTCCTTCCACGTCCCCGCGACGCCCGGCACGTTCGCCTGGCCGCCCAGGATTCCTTCCGTTCCCACCTCTCGGGCGACGCGCGTCACTTCCGCCGCGAAGCCCGAGAGCTGATCGACCATGATGTTGATCGTGTTCTTCAGCTCGAGGATCTCACCTCGGGCCTCGACGGTGATCTTCTGCGACAGATCGCCGTTCGCCACCGCCGTGGTGACGAGCGCGATGTTGCGCACCTGGCTCGTGAGGTTGCCGGCCATCGAGTTCACGGAGTCCGTGAGATCCTTCCAGGTCCCCGCGACGCCGCGCACCTCGGCCTGTCCACCGAGCTTTCCATCGGTTCCCACCTCTCGGGCCACGCGCGTCACCTCCGACGCGAAGCTCGACAGCTGATCGACCATCGTGTTGATGACGTCCTTGATCTGAAGGATCTCGCCGCGCACGTCCACGGTGATCTTGCGGGTGAGATCTCCCTTCGCGATCGCGGTGGCCACCGCGGACACGTCGCGGAGCTGAACCGTGAGGTTGCCCGCGAGCTGGTTCACGTTGTCGGTCAGGTCCTTCCAGGTGCCGGCGACGCCCGGTACCGCTGCCTGGCCGCCGAGCTTTCCTTCGGTGCCCACCTCGCGCGCGACGCGTGTGACTTCCGAGGCGAACGAGGAGAGCTGGTCCACCATGGTGTTCACGGTGTTCTTCAGCTCGAGGATCTCACCCTTCGCTTCCGCCGTGATCTTGCGGCTCAGGTCTCCCCTCGCGACGGCGGTCGTCACGTCGGCGATGTTTCGCACCTGCGACGTCAGGTTCGACGCCATCGAGTTCACCGAGTCCGTCAGGTCCTTCCACGTGCCGGCGACACCAGGCACGTTCGCCTGACCGCCCAGCACGCCTTCCGTTCCGACTTCTCGCGCCACGCGCGTCACCTCGTCGGCGAACGACGAGAGCTGATCCACCATCGTGTTGATCGTGTTCTTGAGCTCGAGGATCTCGCCCTTGGCTTCGGCCGTGATCTTCCGTGAGAGATCCCCCTTGGCGACCGCCGTCGTGACGTCGGCGATGTTGCGCACCTGGTTGGTCAGGTTGGTCGCCATCCCGTTCACGCTGTCGGTCAGATCGCGCCACGTGCCGCTCACTCCCTGCACGTTGGCCTGGCCGCCCAACCGGCCCTCGGTTCCCACCTCTCGCGCGACGCGCGTCACCTCGCTCGCGAACGCGTTGAGCTGATCGACCATCCGGTTCACGGTCGAGCCGATGCGGAAGAACTCGCCCTGAACCGTCTTTCCTTCGATCTCGAGCTCTACCTTCTGGCTCAGATCTCCCTCGGCCACGGCCTTGATCACCCGGGCCACCTCGCTGGTGGGCTGCACCAGATCGGTGATGAGCGAGTTGAGTGCGTCCACGCTCCCCGCCCACAGGCCGCTCGCGGGACCGATCGTCGCGCGATCGCGCATCTTCCCCTCGCGTCCCACCGACAGCGCGACGCGGTCGAGCTCCTCCGCCAGGCGCTGCTGCTTGGTCGCGACGGAGTTGAACACGTCGGCCAGCTCGCCCATCAGGCGGTCTTCGCTCGTATCGATGCGGATCGAGAAGTCGCCGGCGTCCAGGGCGCGGAGCCCGGCGAGAAGCCGGCGGAGCGAGCGATCGCGCGTCCCACCGTTACTACCGTCTCCCGAGCCACCGCCACGTCCGACGCGTTCCGTGACGTCGTCTTCCGTTTCGACGCCGAGCGCCGCCGCAGTTCGCCGGGGACGACCACGCTTGCCGCGCGTACCGCCGTTCTTCCGGCCGTTGCCGCGCCCATTCGCCGGGCGCTCTTCCTGATCGGGAATTTCGGGTCTCTCGCCGACGCCCACGGTCAGCACCTATGAATGAAGAGAGGATGCGAAAAGCCACCGAGGTCAGTCACGGTGGCGCAGACATCAGCCGCACCCGCGGAGGATGGGTGCGTGCACGATGCGGGTCCGTTCAACAAGCATGCCGAGCTCGAGCGAAGAGTTGGTGGTGCTCGAGCGCACGCTCGCCTGCAGCGGAGCCCACCACGCGATGCAAAAAGTGGGCTCCATCACATATCAATATCTATTTATATCAGCTCTGGCCCCCGCCGCTTCTGGTCATACACCGAGGATCGACCGCAGGTGCTCTACGCGATAGCGCGCACGCACATGCACGCGATCACCGCCGTCGGAGCATCTGCCGAGGCGCCAGACGATCGTCGGTCTCGCGACCGTGTGGGAGTGGAACGAGGAGCACACCGGAGCACGGCGCGACCGATCAGCGTCTACGTGTCGGCGCTCGGAATCACGCCACTGACGATGCGCACCGGGATCCCGCCGTTCACGGTTCGCAACACGACACGCATCGGGATCTGGAGCTGCCGCTCCAACCCCGGATCGGGGGACAACAGCGTCACGCGCCACCCGGGTGCCCGCTGGCGAAGGACGTGGCCCAGCTGAGCCCACAGGTCGCGCACCCGGCCGCTCTCGCCGACCCGCACACCATACGGTGGGTTGGTCACGATCCATCCGGTGCCGCCGGCCGGCAGGCGCATCGCCGACACGGCGTGCACGGCGAGGTCGACGTCGGCTTCCACACCCGCCCGCCCGGCGTTGGCCGACGCGCTCTCGATCGCGCCCGCGTCGCGGTCGCTGCCGACGATCGGGCCCGGAGCGGAGTCGAGCCTCCTGGCGCTCTGTTCCGCCCGGACGGCGGCCACGAGGTCCGCCGTCACCCCGGGCCACCGCTCCGCGGCGAACGATCGGCTCACGCCCGGTGGGATGCGACGCGCGAGCAGTGCCCCCTCGATCGGGATCGTTCCTGATCCACAGAGCGGATCCACCAGCGGCGCCACGCCGTCCCATTCCGACGCGGTGAGCAGTGCGGCCGCGAGCGTCTCGCGGAGGGGAGCCTTCGCCGTCGCCTGACGATAGCCGCGCCGGTGCAGAAGCTCACCCGATGCGTCGGCGCTCACGGTGCACCGATCGCGGTGGAACCGTACCACGAACAGCGCAGCGTCCTCTCCCTCGTGCGGCTCATCCTCGCCGATGCTGCCACCCTCGGCGCGCACCCCGGAGACCGCCCACATCGCTGCGTCGGCCAACCGCTGCGCCACGGCGTCGGAATGGTAGAGCTTCGACTTCTTGCAGGTGACGCGAAACCGAACGGTCGTGCCTGGCACGACCACCTGACGCCAGGGGATGCGACGTCCCCACCGCTCGAGCTCGATGAAGCTGCGGGCGTCGAACTGTGCGATCCGTACGAGCACTCGCGACGCGATCCGGAGCCCGATGTTCGCCGTGAGCACCGAGCGCAGGTCACCGCTCCATCCGAAACCTCCCTCCTCCGCCTTCACTCGCAGACCGAGCATCTGCGCTTCCTCGAGCGCGAGTGCCTCGAGCCCAGGCGCTACAGCGGCGAAGCAGTCGAGCTGGGTTTGCGGTGGGACCGGAGCGGAGGTGGGAGCCGCAGTTGGTCGCTTGGAGGGATGGCGTGCGCGCGAGGTCACGTCGCACGCTAATGGGCGCGCGCCCTGGACGCGATGGTCGTTTGCAACCTTGGCAGAGCGTCTGTCACGTCGGTTTGCAGCATCCCCGGCTTCTCGGTCAAGCTGGCAGAGATCGCATGGTCCGGAGGCTGCCTTTTCAGGAAGCGCCGCCGCCATGGCGGACCAGATACCATCACAATCCCCATGGAGACCATGACCATGCTGAACACTCGATCTCTCGGAACTTCCCTCGATCGCATGCTCACTCTGAACCGCGCCCTCGACCAGGCCTTCAGTGGCGTCGGCGGCTCGCGCGTCTGGGTACCGGCGTTGGACGTGGCGGAGCGCGGTGACGCGTATGTCATCCACGCCGAGCTCCCTGGCGTCAGCCCCGACCAGGTGGACGTGAGCTTCGAGCAGAACATCCTGACCATCCGCGGCAGCAAGCCCGCCAGCTTCGACGTCTCGACGGAAGGCGAGGTGCGGGTGTTCGCGGCGGAGCGCGTGCACGGCAGCTTCGAGCGCTCGGTACGGCTGCCCGAGTTCGTCGACGCCGACCGGATCGACGCGAGCTTCGCGAATGGACTGCTCACCGTGACGGTGCCGAAGGCTCAGGCTGCCCAGCCGCGCAAGATCACCATTCGCGGCACGACGACGCCGAGCATGAACGACCAGAAGCAGCAGCAGATCCAGGGTTGACGTTGCAAGTGCGCTAGCGCCTTTTTTGCGGCCCGCTTCCTGCCACCAGCCGCGGACATGACAAAGGTCGTAACCAAGGCCCGCGCTCGCGCCGTGCTGCGCGAGCGCTTCGGCCATGCCGACTTCCGCGCCGGTCAGTGGGAGCCGGTGCGTGCCGTACTCTCCGGCCAGGACGCGCTCGTCGTGATGCCGACGGGAAGCGGAAAGTCCATCGTTTATCAGCTCCCCGCGCTCCTGCTCCCCGGGCTCACCGTCGTCGTGAGTCCACTCATCGCGCTCATGAAGGACCAGCAGGACAAGCTGCATGCGCACGGGGTGGACGCGCTCGCCATGCATTCGCACCTGTCTGCCGGTGAGACGCGCGAGACCGCGCGCCAGGTGCAGGAGGGCGAGGGTGAGATTCTGTACCTCACGCCCGAGCGGTTCAAGGACCGCGACTTCTTCGACCGGCTGCTCACGCGCACCGTGAGCCTGTTCGTCGTCGACGAGGCGCACTGCGTGAGCCAGTGGGGTCACGACTTCCGCCCCGACTATCTCACGCTCGGCTCTGTCGTCGCACGACTCGGCAAGCCGCCGATCCTCGCGCTCACCGCGACGGCGACCGCCGAGGTCCGCGCCGACATCGCGCGCCAGCTCGGGATGCGTGATCCGCAGATCACGATCACCGGCTTCGCGCGCCCGAACCTTCGCTTCGAAGTGCGCCGCACGGTGAACGCCGCGAGCAAGGACGCCGAGGTAGAGCGGGTGCTCAGCGAGGCGATGGGCAGCGGCATCATCTACTGCGCCACCATCAAGGAAGCCGAGCGTCTCCACGGGCTGCTCAAGGAGCGATTCGCCGTCGGGCTGTATCACGGCAAGATGGCGCCCGCCGACCGCAAGGCATCCCAGAATGCCTTCATGGCGGGCGAGCTCACCACGATGATCGCGACCAACGCCTTCGGGCTCGGCATCGACAAGCGCGATCTGCGCTACGTGCTGCACTATCACTTCCCCGGCTCGGTCGAGGCGTACTACCAGGAGGCGGGCCGTGCGGGGCGCGACGGGAAGCCGGCCGTGTGCTCCATCCTGTACCGCGTCGAGGACTCGCGCGTGCAGTCGTATTTCCTCGGCGGCAAGTATCCGGACGTGGAGGAAGCGGCCAAGGTCGCGCTCCTGCTCGAGCAATATCCGCTCGGCGAACGCGTGGAGCTCGACACCCTTGCCGAGCGGTCGGGTGTGGCGCGGCGCAAGGCGCGCATCGTGCTCGTTCTGCTGAAGCGGCACGGCCTCGTGCGCGAGCACCGCGGTGGGGGATGGGAGCGGCTGCAGAGCCGACTCACGTCCGTCGATCTCAGCGCGGATCTCACCGACTACGAGGCGCGACGCATTCAGGATCGCGCGAAGCTGCAGTCGATGGTGTCGTATTGCCAGAGTGCGCAGTGCCGCACGCGCTTCCTGCTGGAGTACTTCGGCGAAGGCGCGGCGCCGGAATGGATGTGCGGCAACTGCGACGCGTGCGACACTCAGCGCGCGTACGCCGAGCGGACGCGGAGGGCGGTCGCGCTGGCGTGACGCCGCAAGCTGCGCTCAGACCAGCATCTCGCGGAGAACGTCGGAGAGCGAATCGTGCTCGATCGGCATCTCCACCACCCGGAGCCCCAGTCGCGTCGCGAGCTCGCTCACGTCGCGGCGCGTCCGACGCGAGCGGATGAGCATCACGCGACTATTCGTCATCAACGCCGGTCCGATGAACTCCTCGGAGCACGCCTCCACGTGATCGCAGTCGATCACGACGAGACTCGGCCGCACGCGCAGCAGCGCGGCGCGTGCGGCTTCCTCTGATTGCGCGAAGCGCGGCGAATGTCCGGACAGCTCGATCGCGGCACCCACCAGGGCGGCAGCGAGCGGGTCTGACGAGAGCACGAGGATCGAATGGCGGCTCACGTCGTCATCCAGGCCGGAGGCATCATCGCGTCGTGGGTGATGACGGGTGTGGGGCCCGGGCGGAGCAAGAGGGGGACCAGATCACCCCTCCATCGCGCGACTCTCGCCCCTTGACGCGCACCACGGCCGGATAAACATTCGTCGCTCGGGCGGCAGGTTCAGCCATCGGCGCCGCCCTCTCCCGCACGTCGTCCCCCGTTCGATCCCCACATGATGATGGCGCACGACTCGAGCCCACCGCCGAGTCGCCTCGACGACGAGTCGCTCAACGCCGTACGCCTCGCGCTGCGCGCGTATCTCCGGGATGCCGAAAACTCGAGCGCACTGCAGTCGGCGCTCCTCCTCGTCGCGACGGAAGCACGCACCCGCGATATCCTTCCCGAGCACCTGCTGGTCACGCTGAAGGAGCTGTGGAGCACACTGCCCGAAGTGCGGGCGATTGCCGATGCGGACGAGCAGGTACGATTGCTCCAGCGCGTCGTCACGATGTGCATCCGCGAGTACTACAACGGCTGACCCCGCGCTTCCGCACGTGACGACCACGACACTGAAGCGCTCGCCATTCTCCCGGCTGTCGGCGCGTCTCGCCGCGATCCCGCTGCCCCGGCTTCGGCGGGCGCTCCTCGCGCTGTACCTCCTCGTCGCCGCGGCTGACGCGACGGGAAAGGCGCTCGCGACGAACCCGCGAGTGAACGCCACCGTGCGCGACCTCGTCGGCGAGCGCGGGAACGCGCAGCTGCAGCATGCCGAACGGCCGTCGGGCAACTTCGAGATCTTCCGCGCGGCGTCGCGGCACCTCGTCGCGGGACAGGATCTCTACGCCGAGTATCCGGCCGAGCACACCGACCGCTTCAAGTACAGTCCGACCTTCGCGTTGCTCTTCGCGCCGCTGGCGTGGATTCCGTGGCCCGTCGCGCTCTTTCTCTGGAGCGCGCTGAACGCGCTGCTGCTCTTCGTCGCCGTGGAGAAGGTGCTGCCTCATCGGCGAGCGCTGCTCGCCATGGGACTGCTCCTCCTCGAGGTGCTGCGCGGGATGCAGAACGCGCAGAGCAACGCGCTCGTCGCGGCGCTGATCGTGCTCGCCTTCGCCTGGACAGAGCGCCGGCGCCAATGGTCGACCGCGTTCGCCGTCGGACTCGGTGCCTGCGTGAAGATCTTTCCGCTCGCCGCGCTCACCTTCGCCGTCCCGCGTCGGCGCGCGCTGTCGACCGGGCTCGCCGCGGGTGCGGTAGGTGTCGTACTTCTGATGCTGCCGCTCGCGCTCCTCTCGCCGGCGGCACTCGCCGCGCAGTATGCGTCGTGGACCGTCGTCGAGGCGGGCGATGCGCAGCAGCGCTGGTTCTCCGCCATGGAGCTCCTGCACCGCATCACCGGCGTCGCGTTGCCGAACTGGCCGCTCCAGCTCCTCGCGACCGCGGCGCTGCTCGCGCCGCTGGCGATCCGGCGCGAGCGGTGGGACGACGCGCGGTTCCGGCTGCTCTACCTCTGCTCGGTGCTGCTGTACGTGGTGCTGTTCAACCACCAGGCAGAGCGCGCGAGCTACCTCATCGCGTTCACCGGCGCGACCATCTGGTTCACTGCCGAGCCGCGCCCCCGCTGGCGCACTGCGCTGTATGGACTGGCGGCGCTCACCATGCCGGTCATGTCCACGCTCATCCCCGGCGACGTGATCCGCACGCCGGCGATGATGACCGTGCGTCTCGCGCTCCCCTGCCTGGCAATCTGGCTCGTCATTCAGCGCGAGCTCCTCCTCCGTGCTCCGCGCGCGGCGCGGAGCACGGAGGAGGAGCTCGCCGCGTCAGACGAGCCGGGCGTCGAGGTCGATCTGGACGTTGCCTTTCAGCGCTGACGACACCGGACAACCTTCCTTGGTCGCCTGCGCGATCGCCTGGAACTTTGCCGGGTCCACGTTCGGGACGGTGGCGCGCGTCTGCAGAGCGATGCGGGTGATCTTGAACCCCTCGCCCTGCTTCTCGATCGTGCAGTCGGCCTTGGTCTCTATGCTCGTCGGCTCGTAACCTTCCTTCGCGAGGGCGAAGGCGAGCGCCATGCTGAAGCACGCCGCATCGGCCGCGGCGAGCAGCTCCTCCGGATTGGAGCCCGCGCCGTTCTCGAACCGCGAGCTGAAGTTGTACTGCGCGGCGAGCCCCGTCGCGCCACGGAAGTTGCCCTGCCCCTTGAGCCCGCCCTTCCAATCGGCGGTCGCGGTTCTGGTCGGCATCGTTGTCGAGTCCTGATACGTGGTGATGATCGTGTCGCGCGACGCGGCGACGCTTGACGCGTCCTCGCTCACGCGGTTTATCTCTCTTCATGACGGAACCGGCTGAGGAGCATCCGCTCCCGCCGTCCGTGGCGCGGGTGTTGAGCACGTTCCGCGCCCTGGGCCGCGAAGAGAAGATGCAAGCCCTGGTGCACTATGCGAAGAAGCTGGAACCGGTACCCGACCGGTTCCTGGCGC
>DATFOL010000009.1:0-10357 GCA_035265545.1 Gemmatimonadaceae bacterium
CCGTCGTTCCACCGACGAGCGCGCGCAGCTCGCCCCACGCGTTCATGTCGCAGAAGTGCGACGGCACGAGCTCGTCGATGGCTTGCCGGAACGGCGCGAACGCCGGGTCCCCGCTCCATTCCGGTTGATTGCTGAACGTGCGGGAGGGGCTCCACCGCTGCAGCACGTTCCAAATCACGTGGTTGTGAACATCGACGAATCCCGGGAGGATGATGCCATCGGTGTTGACGACGGTCGCGCCGGGGATGTCCGGCTGCTTCTCGGTGACCGAGAGGATTCGGCCGTTCACGATCCCGACGTATCCGTGCTTCATGACGCCGGCCGGCAAGATGATGGTGCCGCGCAGGACCATCGGTGCCTCCCGCAGAGCTGCAGCCGTCGCACTCGCCGCGGAATTGGGCGGCGCGACTAGATCGAGCTCCCGGCAGCCGAGAAGGGCGAGCGGGAGGAGGATCGTGCCCAGACGCGTGATCGTGCGCGCGGGGGCGGAGGTCAACTGATGACAGCTTGGATTGAACACGGCTGATGCCGGAACGGCAGTGGGCGGTCGCAAGCGTGCCTCCTGGATGTCGTGAGGGCGGAGCCCCGCCGCATTTCGCGTCGGCGATTCTCACTCCGCAATGCGCAGGAATGCGTCGCGATAGGACATCCAGGCCGCCGTTCGTGCAGTGTGCACGTCGCAACAGGCCTCTTCTGCCACCCTCCCGCCGACGAACGCTGCCTCCCTCTGACGGCCGCGCTCGTTCGCTTGCTGTGATTTGTCGGGCCGGGTAGCTTTCGCCGGCTACGCGCACCCTTCACAGAGAGTCACGATCGGAATGGCCAGCTACCGCTTCGCGTCGCGCCCGTCCGAGGGCGAGGCGATCGCGTTCGAGAAGAACGCCCTCAACGTCCCCAACAATCCCGTCATCCCCTACGTCGAGGGCGATGGCACAGGCCCCGACATCTGGCGCGCCTCCGTGCGCGTCTTCGACGCCGCGATCGAGAAAGCATACGGCGACGAGCGCAAGGTCTCGTGGATGAAGGTGTACGCGGGCGAGGAGTCGCACACGAAGCATGGCGAATGGCTGCCCGACGAGACGCTCGAAGCGTTCAAGGAATTCCGCGTCTCGATCAAGGGACCGCTCTCCACGCCAGTCGGCGGTGGCATCCGTTCGCTGAACGTGACGCTGCGCCAGGTGCTCGACCTGTACGCCTGCATCCGCCCCGTGCGCTACTTCGAGGGCGTCGGCAATCCGATGAAGGAGCCCGAGAAGCTCAACGTCGTCATCTTTCGCGAGAACACGGAGGACGTCTACGCGGGCATCGAGTGGAAGGCCGGGTCGGCCGAGGCGAATGAGCTGATCGAGTTCATCCACTCGAAGTTCGGCAAGAATATTCGGGCCGCGTCGGCGATCGGCATCAAGCCGATGTCCGAGTTCGGATCGCGCCGGCTGGTGAAGATGGCGGCGCAATATGCGCTCGAGAACAATCGGAAGTCGCTGACGCTCGTCCACAAGGGCAACATCATGAAGTTCACCGAGGGCGCGTTCCGCGACTGGGGCTACGACGAGGCGGCGAAGGCGTTCCCGGGGCAGACGGTCACCGAGGCGGATTTTTCCAAGTCCGGTAGCTCGTCACGTGCCGATTGCCTCGTCGTGAAGGATCGCATCGCCGACGCGATGTTCCAGCAGCTCCTGCTGCGTCCCGACGAGTACGACGTGATTGCGACGCCCAACCTGAATGGCGACTACATCTCCGATGCCGCGGCCGCGCAGGTCGGTGGGCTCGGGCTCGCGCCGGGCGGCAACGTCGGCGATGGTGTCGCCGTGTTCGAGGCGACGCACGGTACCGCGCCGAAGTACGCGAATCTCGACAAGATCAATCCGGGAAGCGTCATCCTCTCCGGCGTGATGATGTTCGAGTACATGGGCTGGAAGGAGGTCGGCAAGCTGATCGTGACGGGGCTCGAGAACGCGATCAGGAGCAAGCGCGTCACCTACGATCTCGCACGCCAGATGCCCGGTGCGACCGAGGTGAGCACCACGGCGTTCGGCGATCAGATCATCAAGGGGATGAGCGCCTGACGCGCCAGCCTCATTACCGCATTCACGGCGCACCATGACGCTGAGCCTCACCGCGGGGCGGGCCGACCTGGCTTCGCTCGACGTTCCGTTGCTGGTCGTCGCGCTGGCTTCGGGAGTCGGGAGAGACGCACCTCTCACCGCGTTGGATGCGTCACTCGGCGGTGCGCTCGGGAGGCTGCTCGATCGTCGGGACTTCCGCGGCGGCCGGGACGAGACGCTGCACCTCGTCGGCGGTACCGCTGGCCCGGCGCGGGTGCTGCTCATCGGCTTGGGGAAGGGCACCGAGCGGGTCTCGTCGCTTCGCCGCGCCGGCGCGGTGGCCGCACGTCAGGCCGGCCGAATGGGCACGGCAGGGCTGGCGTTCTACGCCGGCACGTTGACGCGTGAAGAGACGGAGGCAGTCGCGGTCGGCCTCGCCGCTGGCGCGTGGGAATACACCGACACCAAGACTCCACCGCCAGAGGACGAGAGGCGTGCCCAACTCACCGATGCCGTGATCATCGCGGCCGATGCTGCTGGCCTCGAGAACGGACGCGCCATCGCAGAAGGTCATGGCCTCGCACGCACGCTCGCCATGATGCCTGGCAACCTTTGCACGCCCGAGTTCCTCGCGTCCACGGCGCGAGAGATCGCCACGCGTCATGGGCTCGAGGTCACGGTGCTCGGCCGAGCCGAGATGGAGCGCGAAGGGATGGGCAGCTTCCTCTGCGTCGCACAGGGTACGCCGGAGGATCCAAAGCTCATCGTGCTCGAGTACAAGGGCGGCGCTGCGGGTGCGAAGCCGGTCGCGCTGGTAGGGAAGGGCCTCTGCTTCGACACCGGCGGCATCTCCATCAAGCCCGCGCAGGGGATGGAGTGGATGAAGTTCGACATGTGCGGCGCGGCCGGCGTGCTGGGCGCGATGGAAGCGATCGCGCGGCTCCGCCTTCCCATCAACGTCGTCGGACTCGTCGGATCCACCACGAACATGCCCTCCGGCACCGCCGTGAAGCCGGGCGATGTCGTGCGCAGCATGTCTGGAAAGTTCATCGAGATCATCAACACCGACGCGGAAGGCCGTCTCGTGCTCGCGGATGTCCTGTCCTATGCGGCGCGCTACGAGCCCGCCGCAGTGCTGGACGCCGCGACGCTCACTGGAGCGTGCGTCATCGCGCTCGGACACACGGCCTCCGGTGTCATGGGGAACGATGCCGACGTGGTGCGCGAGGTGATCGCCGCGGGAACACGCGCGGGGGAGCCGGGGTGGGAGCTTCCCATGTGGGACGACTACAAGGAGCTCATCAAGTCGGACGTCGCCGACATCAAGAACTCCGGCGGACGACCCGCCGGCACGATATCGGCGGCGCTGTTCCTCAAGGAGTTCGCCGACGGATATCCGTGGGTGCATCTCGACATCGCGGGTACGGCGTACACAGAGGCGGATCTTGGTACCGTGCCTCGCGGACCGACCGGCGTGCCCGTGGGCACGTTCGTCGAGTTCGTGAGGGGACGCGCCGGGTGACGCACCTCCGCCTGCGGCGCTGCCTGCTCGTCATTGGCCTCGGCGTCGTCGCCGGGGCCGTTTTGCCGGAGTCGCTGCGCGCCCAGGTTCCCGTGAAGCGCGACACCGTCACCGGTCGACGTGACACGCTTCCGACACGCGTGGACTCGGCGCGCGCGGGTGCTGTTCGCCCGCCCGCGGGCCGTGACACACTCCGCGTGCCACTCCCGCCGCGCGCCGACTCGGTCCCGCGCGGGGACACCACGCGCGCAGGCGCGAAGCCGGCGAAGACGCGCGCCGACACGATGAAGGCGGCACTCACCCGCGCGCCCGCACCGCCCACCATCGAGATCGGGCCGGCTCGCATCTACGATCGCGCCGCCCTCTTCGCCACCGGCTCACTCACCCTCAGCGACCTGCTGGGGCGAGTGCCCGGACTCACCGAGTTCACCACGGGCTGGCTCGGAGCGCCTTCGGCGGTCGCCTCGCTCGGCAACGTGCGCCGCGTCCGGCTCTTCCTCGACGGCGTGGAGGTCGACCCGCTCGACCCGCGACAGCGCGGCGTCGCACCGACGAACGACCTGCCGATTCACGCGCTCGAAGAGGTGCGTATCGAGCGCGGAGTCGACGAGGTACGCGTCTACGCGCGCAGTTGGCGCGTCGAGCGTACGACTACCTCCACGCGGGCCGACGTCGCCACGGGCGACCAGAACACCAATCTCTATCGCGCATTCTTCGGGCGTCGCTTCGCGCACGGCGAAGCCTTCCAGCTCGCGGCGGAGCAGTACAGCACCCAGCCAATTCGTGCGCTCCCCTCGTCGGACGCGTTGAACCTCATGCTGCGCGTGGGGACCGCGCGGGGCCCGTGGTCCGGGGATCTGTTCGTCGAGCGGAGCGACCGCAACCGCGGCGAGTGGGTCGGCGTCGTGCGGGCGACCGACACGGTTCCCGGACTGGAGTCTCGCCGCACCCTCGCGTACGCGCGGCTCGGTTACGGAGACCCGGACGTCGGCAACTGGGTGCAGCTCACCGCCTCCGCGAATGACTTCCGTCTGTCGCCGCGCGGTGGGAACGACTTCAACGCCTCACAATCGCCCGCGGACTCGTCGGCGCTCCCCGACACCACGACGTTCGTCGGCCAGTACCTCCTCGCCGCGGGAACGACGATCGGCCCGTTCAGCGTCAGCGCCACCGAGCGGCTCCGCACCTTCGCCGGGCGCTCCGCCGCGACCCCGTCGGCTCGAGCGATGGTCGCGACGCCGATGCTCGCCGCTTCGGTATTCGCCGAGGGCAGCAGCCCATTGAACACCTCACGGATCGAGGCCACGGCGAGGCTGTCGCCGCTCTCTCGTATCGCGATCGTCGCCAGTGCATCGCGCACCGGTGCCGGCTACGTCGAACGCATGCTGGGCGACACACTCAACGGCCGAACGATCGACTCGGCCGGCGCCTATCAACCTGGACCGCTCTTCTTCTACCCTGGCTACGACAGCCTCGAGATCTCGCGCTACGGGCTCGACGCGCAGACCAACCTTCGTGCGGAGGCGGGGGTCCGGCTGGGCGAACTGTGGATCAGCGGCGGCCTGATCCGACGCGGCGCTACGACGCTGCTTCCTCCTGCGGAGCTGATCAGGGACACCGTGATCGGCACCGCAGTGCGGCTCGAGGGAAAGGCCACCGCGCGCACCGTCGCGATGCGGGGCCGTCTCTTCAAGTCGCTGTACGCCGATGCCTGGGGAATCGCCTGGGACGATACGACGGGGCTGTACCGACCGCGGTATCAGTCGCGCGGCGAGCTGTACATCCAGACCAACCTGCTGAACCGATTCCCCAGCGGAAATTTTGGGCTGTTTGCGTCGCTCGCGCACGAGTACCGCTCCACGGTGCGCTTCGCATTGCCGGGCACCGGCCTGATCACGGCGGGCGACGTCCGCACGGTCGCCTTCCGCCTCGAGATCAGGGTGCAGACTGCCGTGGTGTCGTACCAGTTCCGCAATCTGCTCCAGGAGCGGTACCAGCTCGTCCCCGGCTTCTACCTGCCGCGCCAGACGCAGTTCTACGGTGTGAGATGGGATTTCTGGAATTGACAATCTCGTTGTCACGCCGTAACTTAGCTTGCTCGATATGATCCGGAGCATGACGGGGTTCGGCTCGGCCGACGGCGCGGTGGGCGGGGGAGGCGTGAGCGTCGAGGTGCGCTCGGTGAACCATCGCTTCTTCAGCCCGTCGATCAAGCTCCCCAGCGTTCTGGCGCGATGGGAAACCGACGTGCGCGAGGCGCTCCGTCGCAAGGTGAGCCGCGGACACGTCACACTCGTCGCTCGGTTCGAGCGCGAGGGGGAGGATGACGCGAGCCCGATCGACGAGGGGCGATTCGCTGCCTACGTCGCGCAGCTCCGCGGCCTTCAGGAGCGCCATGGCCTCGACCGCACCCTCGACGTCGGCACCGTTCTCAGGATGCACGACGTCTTTTCGGGCGGCACGCGTGAGGAGTTGCCTCCCGAGGCCGGCCCCGAGCTCGTCGCGGTGGTGGATCGGGCCGTGGATGCGCTCCTCTCCATGCGAAGCGACGAAGGGCACCGGCTCGCCGGCTACCTCGAGGAGCGCCTTCGCGTCATCGAGGGCGCCCTCGACCGCATCGCGGTACGGGCACCCGAGCGAGTGCTCGAGCAGCGCGATCGGCTGCGGCAGGCGGTTCGCGAGCTCACCGAGGGCGTCGACGTCGATGAGCATCGGCTCGCGCAGGAGATCGCTCTGCTCGCCGATCGCCTGGACGTCGCCGAGGAGCTGTCGAGGTTCCGGGGCCACATCACCGCGTTTCGCGCGGCGATCGCGGCGCCTCAACCGGATGGGGTCGGGAAGCGGCTGGGCTTCCTTCTACAGGAAATGCTGCGAGAGGCGAACACCACCGGCAGCAAGGGCAACGATGGGGCGATCGTGGCGGACGTGCTTCAGATCAAGGAAGAGCTGGAACGCATCCGGGAGCAGGTGGAGAACCTCGAGTGAGCCCCTTCCCGGTGATCCTCAGCGCGCCGAGCGGAGGGGGAAAGACCACCATCGCCCGGATGCTGCTGGCCCGACGGCCAGACCTCGGCTACTCGGTCTCGTGTACTACCAGAGCGCCCCGTCCGAACGAAGTGCCCGGACGTGATTACTATTTCATGACCCGTGCGGAGTTCATCGCCAAGCGGGAGCACGGGGCCTTCGCCGAGTCGGCGGAGGTCCATGGCAATCTCTACGGCACGCTGCGGGCCGAGGTCGAGCGAGTCATGGCCGCGGGACAGCACGTCGTGATGGACATCGACGTGCAGGGCGCGGTGCAGTTCATCCGGGCCTTTCCGCACTCCGTGACGATCTTCATCCTGCCGCCGTCGGCGGAGGTGCTGCTGGAACGTCTTCGATCGCGGCAGACGGAAAGCGCCGCGCAGCTCGCCGCGCGGTTGCAGTCGGCGCTCCAGGAGTTGCAGCAGGTGGACGAGTACGAGTACGTGGTCGTGAACGACGACCTCGAGCGAGCCGTCTCAAGCGTCGAATCGATCGTCGACGCCGAAGTGGTGAGCCGAGAGCGATTGAAGAATCTCAGACAGCAAGTCGGGTTGCTCATCGAGCGGCTCGAGCAAGAGATCGAGAACTCCACACCCTGAGCAACGAGTCATGCGAGTCTTTACACCGCTCGAGATCGCCGAACATTCGGCCAACAAGTACCTCGGCGTCCTCGTGGCCGCGAAGTATGCGCGCGCCCTCAACGAGTTTCCTGGCGGCTCCGCGTCGCGCGACAAGAAGCTGACCACGCGCTCGCTCGAGGAGCTGGCGAAGGGCGACATTCAGTACCGCGTCGTGCCGCGTCGCCGCACCACCGAATGACGCTCCGGGCCGCGCCGATCTCGCGCGGTCCGAGTCTCCGGCGCGCGTGACCCAGCCTCCGCTTCGTCCCTACGCCAGTCGGCGCGTGCTGCTCGGCGTCGCCGGCGGCATCGCCAGCTACAAGACCGCCTGGCTCGCGCGCCTGCTCGCCAAGGCGGGGGCCGAGGTCGACGTCGTGATGACGCGCGCCGCGACGGAGTTCGTCGGCGCGGTGACGTTCGAGGCGCTCACTGGCCGCCCCGTGCACACCGGGTTGTTCGATCCAGGGCACGCGCTCGATCACGTGCGCCTCGCTCGCGCGGCGCACGCGGTCGTCGTCGCTCCCGCGACCGCCGATCTCATGGCGCGCGCGGCGACGGGACAGGCTGACGACCTTCTCACGGCCTGCCTGCTCGCGACCGAAGCGCCGGTGCTGCTCGTGCCGGCGATGAACGATCGGATGTGGGCCCACGCGCAGACGCAGGCGAACGCGAAGCACCTCCGCGCGCTCGGCTATCGGCTGCTCGATCCGGACGACGGCATGCTCGCGGCAGGTGAGGGGAGCGGACCAGGGCGCATGCCGGAGCCGGAGACGATCTTCGCGCACGTCGGCCGCCTGCTCGAGGATGGCTCAGCGCCCCTGGTCGGGCGGCAAGTCCTCGTCACCGCTGGCCCGACGAGAGAGGCCATCGATCCTGTTCGCTTTCTGTCCAATCACAGCTCGGGGCGGATGGGCACGGCGATCGCCGCTGCCGCGTGGCGTCGCGGCGCCGAGGTGACCCTCGTCGCCGGTCCGCTCGCCGTTCCGCTGCCAGTGGGAGTCCGGCACATCGCCGTGGACTCGACGAACGAGATGCGCTCTGCGGTGGAGCGTGAGCTCGCCGGCACCGACGTGCTCGTGATGGCCGCCGCACCGGCGGACTACCGGCCAACGGAAGTCGCGACGAGCAAACTGAAGAAGACGGGCGACTCGCGTTCGATCACGCTGACCGAGAACGACGACATTCTCGCGAGCACACGATCTGCGCGACGTGATGGCGCGGTGGTCGTCGGCTTCGCGCTCGAGACGGACGACGTCGTGGCCAATGCGCGTCGCAAGCTGGATGCGAAGGCACTGGATCTCATCGTTCTCAACGACGCGACGGAGCCCGGCGCGGGCTTCGCGGTGGAGACCAATCGGGTGACCATCCTGGCGCGCGGCCGCGACGAACCCGAAGCGCTGCCGCTGCTCACCAAGCACGAAGTCGCGGATGCGATCCTCGATCGCGTCGAGGTCCTGTTGCGTGGACGCTAGAGAGCTCCTTCGCCGCTACCTCGAGCAGCGGCGCGATCTTGGCGAGACGGAGCTCGTGCTCGACTCGATGAGCGTCGAGGATGCCCTGGCGCTGTTGGGCGCGAAGGCGGACGCTTCGGCGACGCGGGATAGGGCCAGAGGTGCCGAGCGCCGTCCCTCGCGTCTCGAGCCGCCCCCGACCTCGGACTGGCGCCAAGCGATTCGCGAGGCCGGCGGCGCGCCGGAGGGGCCAGAGCGACTTCATGCGGTCGACCGGGAGGAGCCGATGCCACGACGCGTCGATGCGAAGCCAGGCACACCTGAAGCCTCACAGGAGGCGGGCGATGCCGCGCACGTCCCCAGCACCCAGTTTGGTCAGGCGACGACCTCGCCGCTCGAGGACGTGCCGGCGGGGCTCGTGGTCGGCGGCGCCAGTCGCGCGCTGTTCGACGATCCCGCGGCGAAGCTGAACTCGCTCGAGGAGATCGCGGAGGTCGTCGCGAGTTGCCGCCGGTGCCCCCTCTATGCGACGGCGACCAACCCCGTGCCGGGAGTGGGCCGCGCCGACGCGGACTTCATGTGCGTCGGCGAGGCGCCGGGCGCGAACGAGGACCAGCAGGGCGAGCCGTTCGTCGGCCAGGCGGGCCAACTGCTCAACAAGATTCTCGCGGCGATCGATCTCAAGCGCGAGGACGTGTTCATCGCCAACGTCCTCAAGCATCGCCCGCCCGGCAACCGCAATCCGATGCCCGACGAGGTCGTCGCCTGCTCGCCCTATCTGGTCCGCCAGATCGAGCTCGTCAGGCCGAAGGTGATACTGGCGTTGGGGAGCTTCGCGGCCCAAACTCTTCTCGAGACGAAGCTCACGATCGGCAAGCTGCGCGGCCAGGTGCACCGTTACTACGGCGTGCCCTTGATCGTGACCTATCATCCCGCCGCTCTGCTTCGCAATCCCTCCTGGAAGCGCCCTACCTGGGAAGATGTCCAGCTTGCCCGTCGAATACTCGATCGCGCCCGCCCCGCTGGGGCGTGACCCCTACGGCGACCGGCGCCCTCCGTACTCCGAGGACGCCGAGCAGGCCGTGCTCGCGGCCATGCTCATCGACCAGGACGCGGTCATGCGCGCGATGGAGGTCGTCGACGACTCGATGTTCTACGCCGAGCGGCATCGGCGGCTGTTCCGGAGCATGCTGTCGATCACCGAGCGCGGCAGCGTCGTCGATCCGCTCACGCTCGCCGACGAGCTCCAGCGTCGCGGCGACCTCGAGGGCGCAGGCGGGAAGGACTACATCGGCTTCCTCGTCGACGCGGTGCCGACGTCGGCGAACGTCGAGTACCACGCCCGCATCGTCAAGGAGAAGGCGCTCCTCCGCCGGCTGATCGAAGTCTCGACCGAGATCGTCGGCGAGGCGTTCCGCGGTGCACAGACCGCCGACGAGCTGCTCGACATCGCGGAGCAGAAGATCTTCCAGGTCGCGCAGCAGCGCACTTCCGAGGGCTTCTCGCGCATCAAGGAGCTTCTCTGGCCGACGATGGAGCGCATCGAGGCGATCCACGCCGGCGGCGAAGCCATCACCGGCATCGCCAGCGGCTTCGCCGATCTTGACGAGCTGACCTCCGGCTTCCAGCCGTCGGACCTGATCATCGTGGCCGCGCGCCCGTCGATGGGGAAAACCGCGTTCACGCTCAACATCG
>DATFOL010000010.1:0-17923 GCA_035265545.1 Gemmatimonadaceae bacterium
GCGCTTCTGGCGCGATGGCGCCACGCTCGATCTCGCGGGGAGCAAGGATCCGCGCGCGACGGAGCTGGAGCGGCGCATCGTCCTCTCGGAGTACCTCACGGCGATCCAGTGTGCGGGCACGATGCCGCCGCAGGAGACGGGGGAGACGTTCAACAGCTGGTACGGCAAGCCGCATCTGGAGATGCACTGGTGGCACGCGGCGCACTTCGCGCTGTGGAACCGCGCAGAGATGCTCGAGCGCAGCCTGCCCTGGTATCGGCGAATTCTTCCGGAAGCGCGCGCCAACGCCGAACGACAAGGGTACCGCGGCGTGCGCTGGCCGAAGATGGTCGGTCCCGATGGGCGCGACAGTCCGTCCGGGATCGGTGCCTTCCTCATCTGGCAGCAACCGCATCCGATCTATCTCGCGGAGCTCGTGTATCGAGCCCGCCCCGAGAGACGCGTGCTCGAGCGCTATAAGGATCTGGTGTTCGCGTCCGCCGAGTTCATGGCGTCGTATCCGTGGTGGGATCAGGCGCAGCGGCGCTACGTGCTCGGGCCTCCGCTGATCCCGGCGCAGGAGAGCCATCCGCCGAAGACGACGTTCAACCCCACGTTCGAGCTGGCCTACTGGGGCGTCGGGCTGGCGACCGCGCAGCGGTGGCGCGAGCGGCTCGGCCTCGCCCGCGAGCCGGCGTGGGACCGCGTGCTGAATGCGCTCTCGCCTCTGCCGATGCGCGACGGCCTGTACGTCAACGCCGAGTCGGCGCCGACCACGTTCACCGACGCCGACCAGCGGCGCGACCATCCGACGCTGCTCGGCGCCTACGGCTTCGTCGGCTCGCCACGGGTCGACCGCGAAGCGATGCGCCGCACGCTGCGCAAAGTGTTCGAGACGTGGCAGTGGAACGATACCTGGGGGTGGGACTACCCGCTCGTCGCGATGACCGCGGCGCGGGTCGGTGAGCCCGAGCTCGCGATGGACGCGCTGCTGATGGATACGCCGAAGAACCGCTATCACCTGAACGGCCACAACTATCAGCGGCCCGGGCTCACGATCTATCTGCCCGGCAACGGCGGACTGTTGAGCGCGACGGCGATGATGGCCGCTGGGTGGGACGGCGCGCCGAAGCGCGACGCGCCCGGATTCCCGTCCTCGGGTTGGACCGTAAGCGCCGAGCGGCTGCGAGGATTGCCTTGACCGAGGAACGAATCATGACCGACGAGATCGGACGTCGCGAGTTCATCAAGCGTGGAACGGCGGCCGGTGTGATCGCGACCACGGGACTGCCGCTCGCGCGAGCTGTAGCGTCGCCGGCGTCATCCACTGCCATGCGCGCCGGTGCTGCCCCGGTAGCACCGTCGTCGGTGGAGCCCGGGCTCGCGACGCGACACCTCGACAGCAAGGAGTTCTGCCTCTCCGAGTACGACGCGCTGCGGCCGACGCTCTCCTTCTCGGCCACGAGCCCGGCGTCGGCGAAGCGTTGGCAGCAGCGGGCACGACGGCGCCTCGTCGAGCGTCTGGGCGGATTGCCGGCAAAACGCTCTCCATTGAATGCCGAGGTGCTCGAGACGAAAGACCTCGGCACTTACACGCGTGAGAAGATCGTCTTCGACACGCGCGAGAATCTGAGCGCCATCGGCTATCTGCTGATACCCAAGAACGGGACTCGACCGCTGCCCGCGGTGGTGTGTGTCTCGGGGCATGGCCGTGGGCTCCCCGACATTCTCGGCATGGCGGACGACGGCAGCCAGCGCGCCGAGCGCAACGTCGGGTACGCGAAGGAGTACGCCCTGCAGTGCGTCGAGCACGGGTACGCGACCTTCGCCGTCGAGCAGCTCGCCTTCGGCACGCGTCGAGACGACTCGGCTCGGCGCGCGGGGCCGCAGGTCGAATCGTGCCGGCCGGCGGCGTGCGCCGCGCTGCTACTCGGCCAGACGATGGCCGGCTGGCGGGTGTGGGACGCGATGCGCTCGATCGACTACCTCGCGACTCGACCGGAGGTCGACGGCTCGCGCGTGGCGACGCTCGGCGCTTCGGGCGGCGGGACGACGTCGCTCCTCACCGCGGCCGTCGATCAGCGTGTGAAGGCCGCCGTGGTCAGCGCGTACTTCAACACCTTCCGCGACAGCATCGTGAGCATCTCGCACTGCCCGGACAACTACGTCCCCGGCCTGCTGCAGGACATGGAGATGTACGATCTCTCGGGGCTCGTCGCGCCGCGCGCGCTGTTCGTCGAATCAGGGCGCAATGATCGGATCTTCCCGATCGCCGGGAGCGAGCGCGCCGCCGGGAAGGCGCGTGACATCTATGGGGTGTACGGTGTTGCCGAGCGATTCGGCTACGAGGTGCACGAGGGTGGGCACGAGGTGCACCTCGTCGGAGCGTTCGACTTCCTCCGGCGCGCCCTTTGACGAGCTCGCGCGCGAGGGGTTGCATGGGGATCGTCCGAACGGCGCTCGCCATCGTGGCCGCCGCCGTGGTGATCCCGGTCCCGGCGCGTGCCCAGCGTGCCGCGTCCGCCTCCATTCTGGACTGGCCGGCGATCACCCGTGAAGCGAAGCCGTGGACGCGCTGGTGGTGGCTCGGCAGCGCCGTCGACGAGGCGAACCTCACGCGCGAGATCGCCGCGCTGGACTCGGCCGGGTTCGGCGGCGTCGAAGTCACGGTGATCTACGGGGCGAAGGGCGCCGACTCGGCGTACATCCCGTATCTCACGCCGAGGTGGGTCGACGTCGTGAAGCACGCCGCCGCGGAGGCGAATCGGCGCGGCATGGGGCTCGATCTCCCGCAGGGATCGGGGTGGCGCATCGGCGGGCCATCAGTGCCGCCGGGCGATGCGAACCAGAAGCTCGAGGTCACCGTCGACAGCCTGCGTGACGGCGAGACGTGGCAGCGCGATCTCGCCGGCCGGCGCGTCGATGCGATCGTCGCGGTGTCCGACAGTGGACGGCGGGTGCGCATCCCCGTACCCGCTGCGACGACAGCGCGATGGCAGGCGCCCGTGGGACGCTGGATGATCTACACCGCGGGGACGCGCTTCTCCGGCGACAACGTCAAGCGTCCCGCGCCGGGCGGAGAAGGTCCCGCCCTCGATCCATTCTCCGCGGGGGCGACCGGACGCTATCTCGACATGTTCGCCAGTCGTACGCGCACGTGGCCGCGCGGCATGATCCGCTCGTACTTCCACGACTCGTTCGAGTACACCGGCGACGGCTCGGCCGAGCTCTTCCCGTTCTTTCGCGCGCGCCGAGGCTACGACCTCGCCGACGAGCTTCCCGCGCTGGCCGGCAGGGGCGACACCGCTCACGTCGCGCGCGTCTGGTCGGATTATCGACAGACGCTCGACGAGATGCTCCGCGAGGACTTCGTCCAGCGCCTGACGCAGTGGTCGCACGCCCGCGGCGCGCTGATGCGCGAGCAGGCGCATGGCTCGCCCGGCAACCTGCTCGATCTCTACGCGGCGTCCGACATCCCCGAGACGGAGATCTTCGGGGTCCTCGGCAGTCCCGACGCGGACCCGATGATCAACAAGTTCGCGTCGTCGGCGGCGCACGTGGCGGGGCGTCGGCTCGCCTCGGCGGAATCGTTCACCTGGCTCGGCGAGCACTTCACCGGCTCGCTCGGGCACATGAAGTCCGCGGCGGACGAGATGTTCCTCGCCGGCATCAACCATCTCGTCTACCATGGCACTGCGTACTCACCGTCGACCGCTGCGTGGCCCGGCTGGCAGTTCTACGCGTCGATGGAGATCAACCCTCGGAACGCGCTCTGGCGCGACCTGCCGGCGTTCAACCGCTACGTGAGCCGCGCGCAGTCGGCGATGCAGGAGGGAGTCGCTGATGGCGACGTCCTTCTGTACTGGCCGATCTGGGACAACTGGCACGATCCCTCGCGACGTCGGATGGACTTCCGTGTGCACGATCCCGTCTGGTTCAACGAGCGGCCGTTCGGCAAGCTCGCGCGTCAGCTTCACGTGAGCGGTGTCGGCGTCGACTACGTCTCGGATCGCCAGCTCGCGGAGAACGTGTCCGTCGCGGCCGGTCGGTTGCGCAGCGCCGGGGGGCGATGGTCCGCCGTCGTCGTGCCGAACGCGCAGCGCATGCCGCCCGAGACGCTCGCCCGGCTGCTCGCCTTCGCTCGCGCCGGCGGGACGGTGATCTTCGTCGGTCCCCTGCCGCGCGACGTGCCCGGCGCGGCGCGCGTGAGCGAGCGGCGCACGGCCCTCGATTCGGCGTGGCGCACGCTCGGATGGCGCCCGGCCGGCCGCGATGTGGAATTCGCTCGCATCGGATCGGGACGCGTGCTCCGGGGCGATGACATCGAGGCGCTGCTCGCCGCAGGCGGTGTGGTGCGTGACCCGATGGGCAACCAGTCGGGTCTCCGCATCGTTCGTCGCATCGTGGATGACGAGCGACGGTACTTCGTTCGCGCGGACACACCCGTCGATCGCTGGATCGACCTCGCTGGGTCGCCTGCCTCTGTTGCCCTGCTCGATCCGTTGACCGGTCGCACCGGGCTGGCACGGCTGCGCACGGTGAACGGTCGTACCCAGGCGTACGTCCAGCTCGAGCCGATGCACTCGCTGATCGTGCGAACCTCGCCGCGACCGCTGCGTGGCGAGGAATGGCGCTACGCCCGACTCATTGGTCCGCTTGCCCAACTGCGTGGAAGGTGGACGGTCACTTTCCTCGAAGGCGGCCCAGCTCTCCCCAGGCCGTTCACCGGCGATTCGGTCTCGCTCTGGACCGGTCGTGGCGACGAGGACGCGGATCGCTTCGCCGGCACCGCCCGCTACTCGATCACCTTCGATGCCCCCGACATCGAGAGCCGATACCTGCTCAATCTCGGAACCGTGCACGAGAGCGCGCGGGTACGGCTCAACGGCAGAGACCTCGGCGTCGTCTTCGCGCCCTTCTTCTCGGTGGAGACGGGGCGATTGCGTCCGACGGGCAACGTCCTGGAAGTCGAGGTGACGAATCTGTCGGCGAACCGAATCCGCGATCTCGATCGACGCAATGTGGAATGGCGCATCTTCCGCGACATCAACTTCGTCGGGATCGATTACCGCCCGTTCGATGCGTCGCGGTGGCCGGTGCGCCCGTCGGGGCTTCCCGGACCGGTGGTGCTGCAACCCCTCGCGACCGACGTCGCGCCCTGATCCGCCGCGACCGAACGCGCGTTTAGAAGGTACCGAACAGGCGAAGCACCAGCTCGGCGATGCTGCCCGTCGCGGCGGGGCTCGCATCGCCGGCGTGCGTCCGTTTTGGTGCACCCCAGGACGCGATCTTCTGGCGGGCCGCGAGCAGCCGGCGTTCCTCCTCGAGGTGCTGCCGCTCGTGCGCGCGCGCGCGATCCAGTCCGCCGTCGCGGACGAACTCCACTACCCGGCGCAGCTCGTCCGCGTCGAACCAGGTGCCGTGCTTGACGCAGCCGTCGAGCACGATCCCGGAGCGCTTGCCGAAGTTCACCCGATTCATGAGCGCCCCGCAGTCGGGGCAGGGCACGTAACGGATCGTCGGCGCCTCCTGGCGCGCGACAGGTAGCGCCTGAAGCTGCGCGCCGAGAAATACCGATCGCCGTTCCTCCTCGGCGCACAGTCGCTGGAAGACATCCGGATTCAGCCAGGCGCCGCTACACCGCTCGCATTCCTCCAGCTCGATTCCGCCGAGGCTGAGACGGCGCAGCGTCCCGCAACCACGAGGACACGGGCGTGCACCGGTGCGCGTCTCCACGACGCCGATCGCCGCGCCACAGTGCGCGCAGTGCTTGCTGCCGACGAACACCAGCCCGAAGCACGACGCGCACGCCGTGGTGGCGAGCCGCGCGTGACAGAACGAGCAGGCTACGTCGTCCGCGCCGGCGGCGGCGCCACACTGGGGGCAGGTGAGGGCGGCAGCGTCCATCGAATGGTCCCTGGATGAGGGTGTATCCAGCAGACGATTCTCCAGGCCGCGGGGTCAGCGGTGCGAGGCCATTGTGGACGCCGCGGGTGCTCTTCGTGCTCGCGCGGTCCTTGAAGGGCAACCGCGTCGCCTCCAGCCTGGCGAATCCACCGCGCCCGTCCCATCCTCTCCGCAATGAGCGAGCTCCCACGTCGGTGTCGCGGAATGGTTCCAGTGGTCGGAGCAGTGCTGCTGTGGGGTTGCGCGTCGGTAGGCACCAGCTCCCGAGGTGCGGAGGGAACCCGAGGTCTCTCCCAATGGCCTCCGGCCGCGCGCCCCGACGTCGTCGGCAGGCGAGTCGTCGAGAACTTCCTTGCCCGCCCTCTCGACTTCGAGACCGGCGGCAAGAGGACGATATCGAACTCCGAAGCGATGACCTGGTATGGTGCGCTCGTCGTCGCGAAGCTCACCGGCGACACGGTGCTCACCCGGCGTCTCGTCGAGCGCTTCGAGCCACTGAAGGCGCCTAACCACCCCAACGTGAGCCTGTCGCATCACCTCGACGCGAGCATCTTCGGCGCCGTTCCGCTCGAGATCTTCATGCAAACCGGCGACTCTGCCTGTCTGCGTCTCGGGCTCGGCTTCGCCGATCGACAGTGGGCGAATCCGACACCCGACGGCTTCACGAGCCAGGCGCGCTGGTGGATCGACGACATGTACATGATCAGCCTGATCCAGCTTCAGGCGTACCGCGCGACGCGCAACCCGACGTACCTGGATCGCGACGCACGCATGATGGCCGCGTATCTGGACAGTCTGCAGCGCCCCAACGGCCTGTTCTTTCACGGTGCGGAGGCTCCCTTCTATTGGGGTCGCGCGAATGGCTGGATCGCCGCGGCCATGGCCGAGCTGCTGACGGAACTTCCACCGACGCATCCGAGCCATCCGCGCATCATGGACGGGTACCAGCGAATGATGTCCGCCGTGCTGGCGTATCAGTCACCCACGGGACTCTGGCGGCAGCTGCTCGACAAGCCGGAGCTGTGGCTCGAGACGTCGAGCACGGGGATGTTGACCTTCGCCATGGCGACCGGTGTTCGGAGAGAATGGCTGGATGCAGGGCGCTATGCGCCGCCGGTCCGCCGCGCGTGGCTCGCACTCGCCAACGAGATGGATGCCCAGGGCGACCTGCGCAGCGTCAGCGTGGGCACCAATCCCGCGCCTCGGGACAGCGCACCGCGCGCACAGTATCAGTACTACGTGGCGCGGGCGCGGCGATCAGGTGACTACCATGGACAAGGCCCGTTGACGTGGATCGCCGCGACGCTGCTGCGCTGAACGCCACTCCTCACATCACCCCGTGTACATCACCTCGGTCCGCCGCTCGGCGCTCGTCGTCGCTCTCTCACTCGTCTCGTCGGTCGACGCACAGACGACCCCTCGCTCCCTGACGCTTCGCTGGACGTCGGTGGCACCTGGCGTGTGGAAAGCGACCGCGGGAGCTCCCGAGCGCGTATCACTGCTCGGCGCTGCCGGGGCCAATCCCTCGCTCGATGGCTTGCAGCGTGTCGGAGCGACGGAGTTTCCGCTCGATCGCGCTGAGATCGTCGCGCAGGTGGTGGACGGAAAGCTGGCGCTTCGCTTTCCGCTCGGTGCGCGAGAGCAGCTCTATGGGCTCGGCCTGAACTTCAAGGCCGTCGAGCAGCGCGGCAGCGTGAAGACGCTCCACGTCGATCACTTCGGCGGCACCGACAACGGCCGCACCCACGCGCCAGTTCCCTTCTACGTGTCCAGTGCGGGCTACGGCGTGCTGATCGACGCCGCGCGCTACATCACGGTGTACGCTGGCACCGCGATCAGAACGGACTCGAAGCATCCACCGGTGGTCAAGGATCGCAACCG
Source organism: Gemmatimonadaceae bacterium (assembly GCA_035265545.1). Classification (GTDB taxonomy): domain Bacteria; phylum Gemmatimonadota; class Gemmatimonadetes; order Gemmatimonadales; family Gemmatimonadaceae; genus AG11. Next base: position 7,768 of record DATFOL010000010.1, read on the forward strand.
CGACCGGTCGTGGTCGTCGCAGCCGCTCTCAGACGCGGTCGAGGTGCTCGTGCCGGCCGCGGGCGCGACCATCTACGTGTTCGGTGGTCCGACGCCCCTCGACGCGGTGCGCCGCTACAATCTCTTCTCCGGCGGCGGAGTCCTGCCGCCGAAGTGGGGGCTCGGATTCATGCATCGCGTGCCGACCCTCTTCACCGCCGATCAGGCGACGGCGGAGGTCGCGGACTTCGCGTCGCGCGGCTACCCGCTCGACATGCTCGGCCTGGAGCCAGGCTGGCAGAGCGCGGCGTATCCGGGAACGTTCGTTTGGGACACCACGCGCTTTCGCGATCCCGATGCCTTCATCAAGGCGATGTCGCGCGCGGGCGTGCGGGTGAATCTCTGGATGAATCCCTATGTCGCGCCCACGTCGCCACTCTTCAGGCCGATCGCGGCGCTCTCCGGCTCCCACACCGTGTGGACGGGCATCGTGCCCGACGTCATGCACCCGTCGGCGCGCAGGATCATGCTCGATCACTTCGACCGCGAGCTCGTGCGGCGTGGCGTGAGCGGCTACAAGATCGACGAGGTCGATGGCTACGACCGGTGGCTCTGGCCCGACCAGGCCTCCTTTCCGTCAGGTCTGAGCGGCGAGCAGATGCGGCAGGTGTACGGCGTCGCGATTCAACGCGCGACCGCCGACGTCTACCGCGCTCGTGACCAGCGCACCTACGGACTCGTGCGCGCCTCGAATGCCGGCGCCGCGTCACTCCCGTACGTCATCTACAACGACTACTACGGACATCCCGAGTTCCTCACCGCGCTGGTCAGCAGCAGCTTCATCGGAGTCCTCTGGACACCGGAGGTGCGCTCGTCGAAGACTGGCGAGGAGTGGCTGCGTCGGATGCAGGCCGTGTGCTTCTCACCTCTGGCAATGCTCAACGCGTGGTCCGACGGCACGAAGCCCTGGTCGTTCGCCGAAGTGGCGACGCCGGTGCGCGACGTCATGCAGCTCCGCATCCGGCTGCTTCCCTACATTTACACCGCGTTCGCGCGCTATCACTTCGACGGCATCCCGCCCGTGCGCGCGATGGCGCTCGAGAAAGGGTTCCGCGTCGATCAACCGTCCGCGCCCGGAGTGCTCAGCTCCACCGACAACCCGTACGCGGTCGCCACCCGCCGCGACGTCAAGGACCAGTGGATGCTCGGCGACGCGCTGCTCGTCGCGCCGATGTTCGCCGGCGACTCCACGCGCACCGTCGTTCTCCCGAGCGGCCGCTGGTACGACTTCTGGACCGGAGCGCTCGCCGGCGACGGTCAGGTCATCACGGTGAAGCCGGGTCTCGACCGCATTCCTCTCTTCGTGCGCGAAGGATCGACCATCCCGATGCTCGCCGGTGACCATCTGCACGTGCCGGCTCCCGGTGAGCCGAGCGATCTCGAGCTACGCCACTACGGCCGGGAGCCCGGCACCTTCGAGCTCTATGACGACGACGGCATCACCTTCGGCTACGAGCGAGGTGCGTACTCCTGGACTCCACTCACGGTGGCGCGCGGAGCGGACGGCGCGCTCGTCGGCGCGGAGCCGCGCCGCCCCGCCGGCAAGCCGTTCTCCTATCGCTCCCTCACCTGGCGAATGATGACGCCGCGATGAATCGACCCTCCGTTCTTCTCAGGCACCTGCGTCGAATGCACTCTCGTCGCGGTGCGCTCGTGGTCGGCGCGCTGTTGGTCGCCTCCCGGGCCGGTGCACAGTCGGCGCCGGCGGTTCGTATCGACTGGCCCTCGTTCCTCGGCAGGCATGATCTGGTCTGGCCGCGGCTCCCCGCGAGCTGGGGCGAGAGTGCCTTCATCGGCAACGGTGATCTTGGCGCGACGATCTTTCAACAGAATGGCCAGCTGAGCTGGCGGATCAATCGCACTCGGGTCGTTCACGCGCAGTCTCGCTACCCGATCGGGCGGGTGACGCTCGAGACCCGGGGAGTACAGCGGAGCGGTACCGCGCGCCTCACGCTCTGGAATGCCGAAGCCAGCGGCGAGGTCGTGACCGACAGTGGTACGGTGCGCTGGCGCTCGTACGTGAGCCGCACTCCGTCGGTGATCGTCATCGAGCTGAGCGGAACCCGCGGTGAGCGTCGGCCCGATCTGCGATGGGAGCCAGCCGAGGCCAGACCGCCGCGCAAGGTGGCACGCAGGGAGGCTTTCCTGCCGGAGGATCTACATCCCGCCGCGGTCGTGTCGAAGTCCGCACGTGGCATTGCCAGTCTCCAGACCTTCGTGGGGGGCGACGCGCACGCCGAGCTGATACGGCGCGGACCGGTCACGGCGCGAGGGCAGCTCTACTACGTCTCGATCGGGACCGGCGGCTCGAGCGACGCCGCGCAGCGGGACGCCGAATCGGAAGTCGCCGCGGCGGCGAGCCTGGGCGAGGCGAAGCTGGCGTCGACTCAGCGCGCATGGTGGCACGACTACTACCCGGCCAGCTTCCTGTCCTTTCCGGACGCCCGACTCGAATCCTACTACTGGATCCAGGTCTACAAGCTCGGCTCGGCGATGCGCGAGGACGGACCGATCCTCGATCTCGCCGGTCCGTGGTTCAGTGACACGCCCTGGCCGGCGATCTGGTGGAATCTCAATGCGCAGCTCACTTACTCGCCGCTGTTTCACGCGAACCGACTCGGCCTCACGGAGTCGCTCTTTCGCAACCTGGACCGCCGCCGGCAGGCACTGATCGACAACGTGCCCGAGCGCCTGCGCGGAGAGGCGGCCGCGATCGGGCGCAGCAGCGGTCCCGACCTCGTGCGCACGGTGGACCTCGCGACGGCCACCAGCGACGCCGCGCACGAAGCGGGAAATCTGCCGTGGATGATGTACTACTACTGGCAGTACTACCGCACCACGATGGACGAGCGGCTGCTGCGCGAGCGCGTCTATCCGTTGCTCTCGCGAGCGATCGGCAACTACCTCGGGTATGTCGAGAAGGGCACTGACGGCAAGTATCACCTGCCGAAGACCCACTCTCCCGAGCTCGCGACGATGCCGGACGCAAACTACGACCTCGCGCTGCTGCGCTGGGGACTACAGACGCTCGTCACGAGTGCGGAGCGGCTGAGGCTGAGCGAGCCGCGCTTGCCGCGTTGGCGCGACGTGCTCGTCAACCTCACGCCGTATCCCACCGACTCCTCCGGATTGCTCGTCGGGCGTGATCGCCCGTGGAAGGAGTCGCACCGGCACTACTCGCACCTGCTCGCGATCTATCCGCTGGCGCTGCTTCGCCCGGACCACCCCGATGACCGTGCCCTGATCGAGCGCTCGCTCGCCACGTGGGAGAGCACTCCCGAGCTGTTTCGCGGCTACTCGTACACCGGCAGCGCGGCGATGCACGCCATGCTCGGTCATGGCGACTCCGCATTGGTGCGAATGAACAAGTATCTCGATGCCCCGCGCTACATGGAGGCGAACACCTTCTACGCCGAAGCCGGTCCGGTGATCGAGACGCCGCTCGCCGCGGCGAACACGCTGCAGGAGCTCTTCGTTCAGGACTGGGGTGGTGCCATCCGGCTCTTTCCCGCGGTGCCGAGCGCGTGGAAGGACGCGTCGTTCCATCGTCTCCGCACCGAGGGCGCCTTTCTCGTGAGCGGCATCCGGCGCGCCGGGCGCACCGCATTGGTCCGTGTCGAGAGCCTCGCCGGCCAACCGTGTCGGCTCGTCGTTTCCGATTGGACGATTACGCCGGTGCTGCGCGCGAAGAGTGGCGCGGCGGTGCGCGTGCGCGGCTCGTCGAATGGACAGCTCGAGCTCGACATCCCCAAGGGAGGATGGGCCGTGCTCGCGCCGGATACGTCAGCGCCGCTGCCCGCGTTCGCCCCCGTGCCGCTCGATTCTTCTCAGCATCACCACTGGCCGGCGCTGAAGCCGGACAGCGGGCGAGCCGCGGCTCGTACGTCGAGCGGTCCGCAGGATCGCCCCGAGATGAGCTGGTGGCGTACCTCCATGCAGACACGCGACGCTCGGCTCGCATGGTGGCGCGAAGCGCGCTTCGGCATGTTCATCCACTGGGGCGTCTACTCGCAGCTCGCTGGCAGCTGGCGGGGGTCACCCGTGCGCGGCTACGCGGAACACATCCAGCGGATCCGGAAGATCCCCGCCGCCGAGTACCGCGCCGAGGCAGTCGCGAAATTCGAGCCCGTGAAGTTCGACGCGGATGAATGGGTCCGCTCCGCCAGGCAGGCGGGAATGGGCTACATGATCATCACGGCGAAGCACCACGACGGCTTCGCCATGTTCGACTCCGAGATCAGCGACTACGACGTCGTTCAGGCGACGCCATGGCATCGCGACCCGATGCGCGAGTTGCGCGACGCGGCGAAGCGGCAGGGACTGCGCTTCGGCTTCTACTACTCGCACGCGTTCGACTGGGGCGATGCCGATGCGCCGGGCAACGACTGGGAATACCAGAATCCGGGCGGCGATCTGAATCTTCACGGCGGTCGCGACTGGTGGCTCACCTCGCCCGAGCGGTTGGTGACGGCGCGCCGCTACGTCGATCGCAAAGCCATCCCGCAGATCCGGGAGTTGATCGCGAAGTACGATCCCGACATCCTCTGGTTCGACACGCCGCACAAGCTGCCCCCCGAGGAGAATCTCCGCATCCTGCGCGCGGCTCGAGAGGCGAAGCCGGACATCGTGATCAACGGCCGTGGAGTGCAGCCCGTGCCCGGTGGCCCCGAGACGCGCTTCGGCGACTATGCCAACACCGCGGACAGGCCGGCGGAGATCTATCCGCACGAGGGAGACTGGGAGGCCATCCCGACGACGAACGAGTCGTACGGCTACCACGCCTCCGACTCGTCGCACAAGCCGCCGGAGCACCTCGTGCGGCTGCTCGCCAAGGCCGCCGCGCGCGGAGGAAATCTGCTGCTCAACATCGGTCCTCGTGGCGACGGGACGTTCGACGCGAAGGACACGGCTATTCTCGCCGGCGTCGGCCGCTGGATGGCGGTGAATGGCGCGTCGATCCACGGCACCACACGAACGCCATTGCCGCCCCAGATCTGGGGACAGTCGACGCTGAAGGGAAACCGGATCTACCTCCACGTGTTCGATTGGCCGGCGAACGGAAAGCTTCACCTGTCCGGTCTGCGCAGTCCGGTCTTCGGCGCGAGCCTTCTTGCACGCCCTGGCTCCCCAGCGCTCGCCGTCACCCGACTGGGGCCGACCGACGTCGAGATCGCGGTGCCGCCCACGCCTGTCGATCCGTGGGACACCGTCATCGCGCTCGACTGCGGCGTACCGATGGAGACGGCGGAGGGCATTTGGCTTCCCGGCGCCGGTCCACCGCTGAAGCTTCACGTCTTCGACGCCACGATCGCTGGAGCGGGGATCGCCTATGGCGATGGCAAGCGCGGCAACGACGTGACGCAGCGCTGGTCCGACACCTCGAGCACCGTGACGTGGACGGTTCGCGTCAGCGAGCCCGCGAGCTACCGTCTCGCGCTGGAATACGCCTACGCGAGCAAGGACAGCGCGGGCACCTTCGAGGTATCCGCGGGAGACGCGCGGTTGCCCGGCACCGTGCGTCCCACAGCGGGGAACTCCGCCTTCCAGGTGCACGACCTCGGTGTGGTGCGGCTCCAGCCGGAGGTCACGCGAATCACGGTGCGCGGGCTGCGCCTCGTCGGCGCCGATTTGATGCGTCTGCGCAATGTCGTTCTCGCCCCCGCCGCGACTCCCTCGCCATGACCTGGCGACACGTCTCGAGACATCTCCTCGCTCTCTCGCTCGGCGCGGTCGTCGCCGCGCCCACGCTCGCGTCGGCACAGCTCACGCGCACCCAGCTCGTCGCCATCGAGCGCAAGCGTGTCATCGCGCAGGCGGATCGCTATCTGAACGAGAAGCCGGTGACGGTCACCGCTGTTCGCGCCGTGCGAAGCGCGGGAGGCGCGCACGACTTCTATTCCGAGGGCGACTACTGGTGGCCCGATCCGTCGGACTCCACGAAGCCCTACATCAGGCGAGACGGCGAGACCAACCCGGAAAACTTCGTCGCCCACCGGGATGCGATGCGGCGATTGAGCCTGATCGTGCCGGCGCTCGTTGCTGCCTATGAGCTCACTCACGACAGGCGTTACGCGGATCACGCCATCGCGCACCTGAAGGCGTGGTTCGTCGACGACGCCACGCGAATGAACCCGAACCTCCTGTACGCGCAGGCGATCAAGGGCGTCGCCACGGGGCGGGGCATCGGCATCATCGACACCATCCACCTCGTGGAGGTCGCACAGGCCGCGCTCGAGCTGGAGCGCCTCGGTGCGTTCCGCGATCCCGCGCTCGATGCGACGAAGGACTGGTTTCGTCAGTACGTCGCCTGGATGACGACGCATCCCTATGGGCTCGACGAGCGCGACAACGGCAACAACCACAGTGCCGCCTGGGCGCTCCAGGTCGCCGCCTTCTCGCGCCTCACGCGCGATACCACGCAGCTCGCGACGATGCGCAGCTTCTTCAAGGAGACGCTCGTGCCTGGCCAGATGGCGCCCGATGGCAGCTTCCCGAAGGAACTGGCGCGCACGAAGCCGTACGGCTACTCGCTCTTCCAGCTCGACGTCATGGGCATGCTCGCCGAGGCGCTCTCCACGCCGACGGAGAACATGTGGCGATATACGACGCCGGACGGCCGCGGCATGAGCAGGGCTGTCGCATTCATGTACCCTTACATCAGCGACAAGCGAAGCTGGCCCAGGCCTCCTGACGTCCAGTACTTCGAGGTCTGGCCCATCCGCCACCCCGCGCTGCTCTTCGCCGGCCTGGCGCTGCGAGAGCAGAAGTATGTCGCGCTGTGGAAGACGCTGGATCCCGATCCCACGGTCGACGAGGCGATTCGCAACTATCCCGTGCGTCAGCCGCTGCTCTGGCTGCGCTGAGCGGTGTGTTGAAGGTACCAGCTCAGCCGGTCTGGCCGGGCCGTCGCGCGCGCACGATCTCGGCGACCTCGCGCTGCCGCGGATCGCCCGAGCTGCCGAGTCCCTCGATCACTCCGTCCACGTCGGTGGCAGGTCGGTTCTGGCTCATCTTCCACTTCCCCTCGAGACGCGTGATCTCGATCTCCACTCCGACGATCGCGCCGAGCAGCTTGTCGACGTAGCCGTCCGGCGTGTCGGCGATCGACCATGGGCGCGGAAGACCCGACTCGTGCAGCGCCGTGAGCTGCTCGAGGTGGCGGCGCAGCGCGCCCGGCTCCCGCACGAACCGCAGCGTGCCATGCGCATGGACGGCGACGTAGTTCCACGTCGGCACCACCTTGCCGTGCTCGGTCTTGCTCGGGTACAGCGAGGGCGTCACGTACGAATCCGCCCCGGTGAAGATCACCAGCGCGTCGGTCGCCTCGCGCGCCAGCTCGTGATGCGGGTTCGCCCGTGCGATGTGACCTTGCAGCGTGCCTTGCTCGCCATGCGCGCGGTCGAGCACGAGTGGCAGATGGGTGGCGAACAGCCCCGTCGCCGACGCCGTCACCAGCGCACCGAATGGGTGCGCCTCGATGAAGGCGTGCATCACCGGTACGTCGCGCTCGGCGAAGCTCGGCGGGATGTACACGCGTCGGCTCAGCGGGAGGCGATCGGCTTCACGCCCGCATCGCGCAGATAGCCGGACGCCACCTTCGCGAAATCGGCGAACGCCACCTCTGGCTCGTCGAGCTCGGGGTGCCAGCGCTTCTCCCACTCCAGACTGTAGAACCCCTTGTAGCCCGTGCGGGCGAGCGCCTCGATCTGCTGCTTCACCGGTACCTCGCCTCGACCGGTGAGGACGTACTTCCTGCCGTTCCCCGCCGGGACCGAGTCCTTGAGGTGCGTGTGCCGGATCCAGGGTCCGAGCTGCGCCACCGAGGTCTCCGTCGCCTCCTTGGCGACGAACGTGTGATGGGCGTCCCAGAGGATCCCAACCGCCGGCGAGTCGGCCAGCCGCATCAGCTCGACCAGCGCCGGCGACGTGACGAAGTCGCCATGTGATTCGAGCAGCACGGTCACACCACGCGGCCGCGCGTACTCCCCCAGCTCGCGCAACCCGCGAGCGACGTACGCGTGCACCGCCTCTCGGCTCATCCCCTGAACGTACTGGTTGCCGAACACGCGCACGTAGGGCGCACCGAGCGCGCTCGCCACGTCGATGAAGCGCCGCGTCTCGGCCATCGCAGCTCCGAGCTTGGCGGCATCCTGCTCGTGCAGGTTCACCGATGCGCCAAGGCAGGGCACGGTGAGCCCCCTCGCGACGAGCTCTCGCTTGGTCTGGGCGACCCGGTCGGGTTGGAACTCCGCTCGCTTGGACAGGTCCATCGTCTCCTGGATCCCACGCAGCTCGATCCCGGCGAAGCCGTTCGCCGCCGCGAAGTCCAGCGTCTGCGTCCAGGTCCACTTCGGCGACCCGAGGGTGGAGAAGCCGAGCGGCAGTCGCCCCACTCCACCGGCCGCCGCGGTGGCGGTCGTCGGACTGCCGACGGTCGCCGGTCGCGCGCACCCGCTGGCTGCGATTGCCGCCATCGCGCCTGCGGCGCGGAGGAATCCGCGCCGGTCCATCCCGTCGTCGCCGTTCATGACACCTCCACGAACCGTTCCTTGGTGAGCCGTACGAGCTCGTCGAGCGGTCGCTCCCAGATGCTCTCGTTGAAGATCTCGACCTCGATCGGACCGGTGTAGCCCGCGCGCTCGATCTCGCCGCGGATCCGGCGCAGCTCGATCACGCCGTCGCCCATCATCCCGCGGTTCATCAGCACGTTCTTCACCGGCACCAGCCAGTCGTTCACGTGATAGCCGGCGATGCGATCACCGAGACGCGCGATCTCCTCCGCGCGCTCGGGATCCCACCAGACGTGGTAGACGTCCACGACGACGCCCACGTTCGACGCGTCGAACCGCTCGGAGATGAGCCGCGCCTCTCGCATCGTCGTGATGCACGAGCGTTCGGCGGCGAACGCCGGATGTAGCGGCTCGATCCCCAGCCGCACGCCGCGCTCGGCCGCATAGGGCGCGATCGCGGCGATCCCGTCGGCCGCCATCTCGCGCGCGGCGGCGATGTCGCGGTCGGGTGCCGCTCCGCAGACGAGCACGAGCACCTCGGCACCCAGCGTCGCCGCCTCGTCGATCGCGCGGCGATTGTCGTCGATGCGTGCCGCACGCTCGGCTTCGGTCGGGGCGGGGAACATCCCGCCGCGGCACACGCTCGATACCCACAGCCCCGCATCGCGCACGAGCTTCGCCGCGCGCTCCACGCCGGTCTCGGTGAGTTTGTGTCGCCAGATCGAGATCCCCGGTACGCCGTGACGTGCGCACGCCTCGACGACGTCGGGGAGCGAGGCGCGCTCCGCTGTCGCCTGATTGAAGCTCAGACGCGCCGCGTCGCGCAGAGGTGCCGCGTCGTCGGCCGAGGCGCTCGGCGCCATCGTCGCGCGACCGAGGTCGCTCTGCGGACCGGTCACGTGATCCCTGCCACCGCGAACACGCCACGCGCACGGCTCGCGGCGAGCTCGGGATCGCTCAGCAGTCCTGCAGCGTCGGCCAGTCGCATCAGCTCGCCCAGATGCACCGCGGTACGCGCGCTCTCCGCGCCGCCGAGCATGCGGAAGTGATCCTGGTGCCCGTTGAGGAACGCCAGGAACACGATCCCCGTCTTGTAGGCGTGCGTCGGCTTCCTGAAGATGTGGCGCGACAGCGGGACCGTCGGCTCGATCACCGAGCGGAATGTGTCGACGTCGCCCGCGTCGAACGCCTGCAGCGCGACCGACGCCGCGGGTGCCACGCCGTCGAAGATACCGAGCAGCGCGTCGCTGTATCCCTGGGCGTCACCCTCGATCAACTCGGCGTAGTTGAAGTCGTCGCCCGTGTACATGCGGATTCCCTTCGGCAGCCGCCGCCGCATGTCGATCTCACGCTGCGCGTCGAGCAGCGAGATCTTGATGCCGTCCACCTTGTCGCGGTGCTCGTGGATCACGCCGAGGCACACTTCCATCGCCTGGTCGAGATCCGAAGTGCCCCAGTAGCCGGCGAGCTGCGGGTCGAACATGTCGCCCAGCCAGTGCAGGATCACCGGCTGCCGCACCTGTCGCAGGACTCCGCCATAGATCTCACGGTAGTCGTCGGCCAATCGCGCCGCCTTCGCCAGCGCGCGGCTCGCCATGAGGATCACG
>DATFOL010000011.1:0-12463 GCA_035265545.1 Gemmatimonadaceae bacterium
CGTCCACGGTGAGGCGCATCGTCCGCCACGAGTCGGGGACGTCGCCCGGATTCACGTAGTCCGCGTGCGGACGCAGGTCGCCGCCGCCGAACCCCGCCCGCGGCGACGACACGTGGAAGTACGGCTCGCGCTCACCCCACGTCGCCGCTGCGCGTCGCGAAGCCTCGTCGACGTCGAGCGAATCGCGGTTGCAGCGGTGATGGTGCACGTCGTAGACGAGCGGGACGCCAAGCCGCTCGCACAGCGGGAGCAGCATCTCGGGCGTGAAGCTGCGGTCGTCGTTCTCGAGGGCCAACCGGACGCGCGCGGCGGTCGGCAGCCGCTCGATCCCGCGCTCCAGCCGGTCGAGCGCGGCGGGGATCCCGCCTGCCGCCCCTCCACCATGCAGCGTGAGCACGTCCGCTCCCACCAGCTCGGCCACGCGCGCCTGCGCTTCCATCTCCGTGACCGACGACGCGACGACCCGCTCCTGCTCCGAGTTGAGCACGACGAACTGGTCGGGGTGGAACGAGAGCCGTACGTCCGAAGCGCGCGCCCGCTCGCCCGCAGCGACGAACGCCGCGGCGATGCTTCCGTCGTGATCGAGGTCGCCGAGCAGGTAGCCGCTCTCCGGATGCGTCGCGAGCGGCAGGATCTGGCTATTGATCCGGAACGCACCGATGCCGAGCTCGGCGCAACGCGCGACGGCGGCGTCCAGCGCGGCGGCGTTGTCGCGCGCGATCGAGGTCAGATAGGCCCGCCGAGCGACAGCGTCGAGCGAGGAGACGTACCGATGCGTCGCCGTCCGGAAGCGGATCGGCGAGTCGAGGAACTGGCAGCAAAGGCCCCAACGGATGCGCGGCTCGGTCACTGGCTGTCGATGTAGGAGTGAGGTCGGTCCGAATGCAGAACGCCGGCCGCGCGCGAATCGGTCCCTGTTCGACGAATGCGCTTCGAGCGGCGATCGAACAGGGAGCGGCTGGGTTCGAGAGGCGTCCAAACGGCGGGAACGCCGATCTGAACGGATGAAACGGATTGCCACGGATCGGCGCAGCTGCGGCGCGTGGATCTGAGCGCCGCAGCCCAAAAGGACCTTTGGGGTCGTGGATGGGGAGGAGCGGTGCCGCGCCACGAGCGTCTCGACCCGGAGAGGAGCTGATCCGGCCGTTCTGTAGTTCAGATCCGTTGAAATCCGCGTTCCGGCTGTTGCTCGCCTGTACTGCCTGTCAGTGCGCCCCCGATGATCGATGTCACCAACGGCATCCCCATGTCACGGACGGCATCGGCGCTCGTTGCGCGCCGTCTCGGCTCTGACCAACGTTCGATCTGTCCCGCGGTGCACTCCGGCATGCGCGACGGTCTGAACCCGGCGAACCAGCGGTCACATGGAAAGCACGTCGAGCTACGCGGTCGCCGAGCCGTATCGCGAAGGGAAAGGGATCCGGCTCATGCCGGGACCGGGCGAGATGGCGGCCATCGTCGCCTTCTGGGTGAGCTACGAGATGCTCACCCTCGCCAACCGGATCTTCGACCCGGGCCGTGGTGGACCACCCGGCTCGTTGGGCGAGCGTGCGATCATCGCTGCCGTCGAGGCGCTCTGCTGGTCGATCCTGACGCCGATCATCTTCGCCGTGGTCTCGCGCGTCGACGAGGACAGTCACCACCTGGAGCACCACCGCTGGAAGGGGCTGTTGCTCGTCACAGGAGTCGTCATCGCCTCGGCGGCGATGGTCGCGCTCGTCGGCCACCAGCTGCGCGACGCGCTGATCGATCCGCCGGTCGGGCGTGGCGGCGGACGCGGTGGACCGCCGCTCTGGTTCCCCTTCCTCAACGCACTCATCCTCGCGCTCGGCATCGTAGCAACGGGCGTCGCCCGCGCGTACTCGCTGCGGCTGCGCTCGCGGCGCGAGCAGGCGATCCAGCTCACGAGCCAGCTCGCCGAGGCACGCCTCGACGCGCTGCGCCGGCAGCTCGATCCGCACTTCCTGTTCAACACGCTCAACGCCATCGCCTCGCTAGTCGAGCGCGATCCGCGCGGCGTCCGTCGCATGATCGCGCGGCTCGGCGACCTGCTGCGCCACAGCTTCGAGGGGGGAAGCGAGCCGGAGGTCACCCTGCGGCGCGAGCTCGCGCTCCTCGATCTCTACGTCGACATCGTGAAGGTGCGCTTCCAGGACCGGCTCGTCGTCGACGTCCGCATCGACGACACCGTGCTCGACGCGCTCGTGCCGACGTTCATCCTGCAGCCCCTCGTCGAGAACGCCGTGAAGCACGGCGTCGAGCGTCGCACGGAAGGGGGACGCGTGACCGTGGAGGCGATGCGCGACGGCGACGCGCTCGTGCTGCGCGTGATCAACGACGCGCCCCTCGAGGCGGCCGTCGTCGCGGCACCGACCCGCACCGGCGTGGGCATCAGGAACACCCGCGCGCGGCTCGAGCAGCTCTACGGCAGCGCGCAGCGGTTCACGCTCGAGCGTGACGCCGAGCGCGGCGTCGTCGCGGAGGTACGCCTTCCCTTCCACGTGGGGCCGGTGCCGGTCGAGCCGCGCACTTCCGGAGCACGACTCGCCGACGATGCCGAGCTCGCCTTGGAGGCCAAACGTGCCGGCTGAGCGGGTGCGCGTCCTCGTCGTCGACGACGAGCCGCTCGCCCGGATGCGCATCGAGGACGTGCTCTCGCATCTCGAGGGCGCCGAGATCGTCGGCTCCGCCTCGAACGGCATCGAAGCCGTGGAGATGATCCGGTCGCTGAAACCCGACCTCGTCTTCCTCGACGTGCAGATGCCCGGCAAGACCGGGGTCGAGGTCGTGCGGGAGATCGGTCCGTCCGTGATGCCGGCGACGATCTTCGTCACCGCCTACGATCAGTTCGCCGTCCAGGCATTCGACGTCGCCGCGGTGGACTATCTGGTGAAGCCGTTCGACGACGAGCGCCTCGAGTCCGCCTTCGAGCGCGCGCGGAGCCGTCTCGCACTGGAAGGACTCGGCCAGCTACGCGAGAAGCTGTTGGCGGTGCTGCAGACCCCAGGCACCGCGAGCGCACAGCCAACACCCGCGCACCCGCACACCCCCGAGTACCTCGAACGCATCGCCGTCGAGATGCGCGGCAAGGTGCAGTCGATCCCCGTCGACCAGATCGACTACATCGTGCAGAGCGGACCGTACGCCGAGCTGCACAGCGGGGGGCGCCGGCATCTCATCCGCGAGGCGATGCAGACGCTGGAAGAGCGTCTCGATCCGCGGAAGTTCATGCGCGTGCACCGGTCGATGATCGTGCGGCTGGACCTGGTCGAGGCGCTGCACCGCGGCACCGGCGGCGACTACGAGGTGCAGCTAAAGGGCGGGGCGCGCGTGAAGGTCAGCCGGTCGCGCCGCGACGCCCTGGAGCGCTGGCTGGGGGTGTCGCGCTGAACGCGGACCCGTTCCAGGGCCGGTGAACGAACGGCGGGAACGCGGATCTTGGCGGATTGAACGGGTGCGGCCGGATCGCTCCGGGTGGGCGAAATCTCTCCGCCGCAGCCAGAAAAAAAATCCTTGGGTCGTGGATGGCGAGGAGCATTGCGCCGGAGCCAGGCGTCCCGACCCCAAGGGAGCCCGATCGGGCTCTTCGGCAGTTCAGATCCGTGTCATCCGCGTTCCCGCTGTTTGGTACGCCTCGAGTAGCGTCCCGAACCCCGGGCCCTGATCGCGCTCCCCATCCCGTTCACACTCGTGCCACGACTCGAACGGTTCGTGACATCCACGAGCCGTTCGTGACATCGCACCACTCGCCCGAATAGAGGGCGCGTACTCTGAGTGCAGGGCGACGCAGACCACCGCGGCGCCGAGTCACTCAACCGCGCTCTCACTCGAAGCGAACCATGACCAACAGAATGCGTCTCACCGCCGGCGCCGTGCTCGCGGCCACCACCCTCGGCGGCGTGCTCTGGTTCCACCACCGCGCCGATGCCGGCACAACGCCGAGCTACCGTCTCGGCAAGGTCGAGCGCGGCAGCATCCGCTCGACCGTCTCGGCGACCGGCACCCTCGGCGCCGTCCGCACCGTCGAGATCGGCACCCAGGTCTCCGGACAGATCGCCGCCCTCAACGTCGACTTCAACTCGCACGTGAAGAAGGGCCAGCTCATCGCGCGGATCGATCCGGTCCTGCAGGAGCAGGCGGTGTCCGATGCGCAGGCCGGTGTCGCGCGCGCCGAGGCCGTCGTGACGCAGACGCGACTCGAGTTCGAGCGCAGCAAGAAGCTGCACGACCAGCAGATCGCCACCGACGCGGAGTTCAACGTCGCGCAGTCGAACTACTCGGTCGCGCGCGCCAACCTCACCTCGGCGCAGATCAGCCTCCAGAAGGCACGGCAGAACCTGTCGTACACGAACATCTACTCGCCGATCGACGGCGTCGTCGTCGAGCGCGCGATGGACGTCGGCCAGACCGTCGCCGCGAGCCTCTCGGCGCCGAAGCTGTTCGTCATCGCGAACGACCTGTCGCGCATGCAGATCCTCGCCTCGGTCGACGAGAGCGACATCGGCAAGATCGTCGCGGGCCAGCCGGTCACGTTCACCGTGCAGTCGTTCCCCGACCGCCAGTTCACCGGCACCGTCGAGCAGGTGCGCCTGAACTCGACGACGCTGAACAACGTCGTCAGCTACACCGCGGTGGTGTCGGTCGAGAACAAGGACGGCAAGCTGCTCCCCGGCATGACGGCGAGCGTGAAGCTCGTCACCGCGAGCGCGGACAGCGTGCTGACGGTGCCCTCGACGGCCCTGCGCTTCACGCCGCCCGAAGGCGCGAAGAAGTCGGCCGCCGCTGCGCAGATCCGTCCGCGCGGTGACAGCACGTCCGCGCCGAGTGGCACCGCTGGTGGTCCGCCCGCAGGCGGCTTCCCGGGCGGTGGCTTCCCGGGTGGTCCTGGTGGCGCGAACGCTCCCCGTCGCCCGCGGCCCGCGGGCACCCAGCCCGGCAGCATGGCGACGCTCTGGACGGTCGACACCGATGGCGTGCTCACGCCGCACCGCGTGCGGATCGGCATCTCCGATGGCCAGAAGACCCAGATCACGTCCCGCGATCTCCAGGAGGGCGCGAGCATCGTGATCAGCGCGACGCAGCCCGGCGCTGGTGCCACGGCATCGAACGCGACGGCGAATCCACTTCAACCGCAGCAGACGGGCGGCGGTGGGCCGCGTGGGCCCTTCTGAACAACGTGACTCAGTGACTCAGTGACTCAGATAGAAGCATCCTGAGGCCCTTCAACTGAGTCACTAGGTCACTGAGTCACCAAGTCACTACTCACTTCACCATCCCTACATCCAGCCCCATGACCCATCCCGTCATCTCTCTCGACCACGTCACCCGCGTCTACGGCGAAGGCGACAGCGCGGTGCACGCGCTCCGCGGCGTGAATCTCACGGTGAACGCGGGTGAGCTGGTCGCGATCATGGGCACATCGGGCTCGGGCAAGTCGACGATGCTCAACATCCTCGGCTGCCTCGACGTGCCGACGGGTGGTCGCTACGTGCTCGATGGCGTCGCCGTCGAGACGATGAGCAAGCCGCAGCTCGCCGATCTGCGCAACGCGAAGCTCGGCTTCGTGTTCCAGGGGTTCAACCTCCTGGCGCGCACGTCGGCGGTGGAGAACGTCGAGCTGCCCCTGCTCTATCGTCGCGGCACGCCGGTGAAGAACACCCGCGAGCGCGCCATCGCCGCGCTCGAGCGCGTCGGGCTCGGCAAGCGGTTGGATCACCATCCGAGCATGCTCTCGGGCGGCCAGCAGCAGCGCGTCGCCATCGCTCGTGCACTGGTGACCGAGCCCACCGTGCTGCTCGCCGACGAGCCGACCGGGAATCTCGACAGCCGCACGTCGGTCGAGGTCATGGCGCTGTTCCAGGAGCTGAACGATCAGGGGATCACCGTCATCCTCGTCACGCACGAGCCGGACGTCGCCCAGTACGCGCGCCGCATCATCGAGATGCGCGATGGACACATCCGACGCGACCACCCCGTCACCGGCCGCCACGTCGCCGTGGCCGATCTCGCGGCGCTCGACGCCGCTCCGCTGGAGGAAGCCGCATGACCAGCCAGACCGTGTTCCGCATGGCGTTGCAGAGCATCTTCAAGAACAAGATGCGCACGGCGCTCACGATGCTCGGCATCGTCATCGGTGTCGGCGCCGTCATCGTGATGGTCGCGATCGGCAACGGTGCGCAGTCCCAGATCAAGCGCCAGATCAGCGGCCTGGGCACCAACCTCATCGTCGTCACCGCCGGCAGCACGCGCACGGGCGGCGCGAGCCAGGGCGCCCAGTCGTTCAACCGCCTCACCGTCGACGACGTCGACGCCATCAAGCGCGAGGCCACGCTGCTCGCCGGCGTGTCGCCCGTGATCGTGACGCGCACGCAGGTGGTGGGCGGCACGGGGAACTGGCGCGCCGAGGTGAATGGCGTGTCCACCGATTTCTTCGCCATCCGTGACTGGGCGACGACGAGTGGCGAGCTGTTCTCCAACGACGACGTCCGCACCAAGCGCACCGTCGTGCTCCTCGGCGCCACCGTGGCGAAGAACCTGTTCGCCGACGGCGACCCCGTGGGCCAGGAGATCCGGCTTGGAAAGACGCCGTTCACCGTGGTCGGTGTGCTCGCGTCCAAGGGACAGACGGCCAGCGGCTCCGATCAGGACGACGTCGTGATCGTGCCGTACACCGCGGCGCAGAGCCGGCTGAACGGCTTCAGCTTTCTCGGGCAGATCCTCGCCAGCGCCGCGTCGCCGACCGACCTCGCACCGGCGCAGGAAGAGATCAAGGTGATCATGCGCGCCGCGCATGGCATCCCGAACGGCGGCACCGACGACTTCACCGTCCGCGACCAGACCGCGATCGCCACGGCGGCGACGAGCACGAGCTCGATCATGACGTCGCTGCTCGCCGCGATCGCCTCGGTGTCGCTCATCGTCGGCGGGATCGGGATCATGAACATCATGCTCGTCTCCGTCACCGAGCGGACGCGCGAGATCGGCATCCGCATGGCCATCGGCGCCCGCGGAAGTGATGTGATGCTTCAGTTCCTCGTGGAGAGCATCGTCATGTGCCTCCTCGGCGGCCTGCTCGGCCTCGCGGTCGGCGTGGGCGGCGCATCGCTCGTCGGCCGCCTCACGGGATGGACCATCGCCACTCCAGTCTCCGCCGTCTTCCTCGCCGTCGGATTCTCGGCGGCGGTCGGGATCTTCTTCGGATTCTATCCGGCGCGGAAAGCCGCGTCGCTCGATCCGATCCAAGCGCTGCGCTTCGAGTAGTCAACGAACACCTACCAGGTGAACACCATGAACGCATATACGTCAGTACCCAAAGGTTGGAGCAGCGCACTGGTCGCCGGCGTCCTCGGCGCGGCCGCTCTGCTCACGCCGGTCGCGGCGCAGGCGCAGTCGGCGACCACGCCGGCCGCGACCACCGGCAAGCCGATCGGCCTGCAGGACGCGATCGGCATCGCGTTGCGGCAGAGCGTGCTCGTGAAGCAGTCGGAGAATGCCGTCGCCTCGAGCAACACCGGCGTCAGCGCGGCGAAGAACGCGTTTCTCCCCTCGCTCGCGCTCAACACCAGCAGCGCGCGCAGCGTCGGCCGCTCGGGCACGAATAGCATCGGCAGCTCGTCGTCCCAGTCGCTCAGCACCGGGCTGTCGTCGCAGCTCGTCGTGTTCGATGGACTGCGCAACGTCAACGACCTGCGACAGGCGAAGCTCGACGTCACCGCCAACACGAGCGAGCTGACGCGCGCGCGGCAGACCGCTGTGTACACCGTCGCGTCGAACTATCTCACCCTCGCGACCGCGGAGGGACAGCTCGAGGTGCAGAAGCAGAACCTCGAGGCGCAGGAGGCGCAGGAGGCGCAGCTGCAGAAGCTCGTCAAGGCGGGCGCGCGCTCGATCTCCGACCTCTATCAGCAGCAGGCCACCACCGCCGCCGCGCGCGCGGCCGTCGTGTCGGCCGAGCATGAGGTGCAGCTCGCGCAGGTCGAGCTGATCCAGACGCTGCAGCTCGATCCGCGCGGCAGCTACGACTTCGCCGCGCCCAAGGTGGACGACGTGTCGGGCAGCGTGCCGCGCTACGACCTCGACAGCCTGCTCAACCGCGCGTTCGCGTCGCGCACGGATCTCGCCGCCGAACAGACGCGCGTCGAGGCGGCCGCCGTGGGGACGAAGGCCGCGGCGGCGAGCCGTCTGCCCACCGTGTCGCTCACCACGAACTACAACGCGAGCTACAACTCCTCCGCCGCAGCGGCGCTGGGATCGCAGCTCGACCAGAATCGCGGCGGCTCGGTGAGCCTCGGCGTGTCGTTCCCGATCTTCGACAAGGGCGCGACGAGCACCGCCGTGCAGCAGGCGCGGATCCAGGAGGAGAGTGCGCGGCTGGGGTTGGCGGAACAGCGCCAGGCCGTCGCCCTGGACGTCCGGCGCGCATGGCTCACCCTCGAGTCCACCCGCCAGCAGCTGACGGTCGCGCTCGCGCAGCAGAAGGCGGCGGATCTCGCCGTGAGCACCACCCAGGCGAGGTACCAGGTCGGCACCTCGACCCTGCTCGAGCTGACCCAGGCGCGCGCGAGCCAGCTTCAGGCGAACGTGGCCGTGGTGAATGCGCGCAACGCACTGGCCTTCCAGAACGCACTGCTGCCCTACTACACCGGCGAGCTCGACCCTGCGAAGGCGCTGCTCTGATAGCTACGGATGCATCTATCTCCGCCCAACGGAGGACGGGGTAACCGGAGTAGAGAGATGTGACCCACCGGTCGGCGCTGCCTGCTCGGCAGCGCCGGAGCCGGGCGCCTACCACTGAGAGAGAGACTCACCATGACGTTCGGACTTCGCGGCGCGCCAGCGCGGCGCACCATCGGACTGCTCACCATCGCTGCCGCCACGCTCGTCGCCACCGACGCGAGCGCCCAGGCGACGAAGAAGGCCGCCAAGGCCAAGACTCCGTTGACGAACACCGCGGCAGTCAAACCCGCCGCGCCGATCCGCTTCGTGATCGCGAGCACCGGCAACGAGGCGCGATACCGCGTTCGCGAAGTGCTCATGGGCGCGAGCCTGCCCAACGACGCGGTCGGCGTGACGAAGGGTGTGACGGGGACCATCCTCGCGTACCCGGATGGCCGCATCGTGAAGGACAGCTCGAAGATCGTCATCGCGGTCGACTCGCTGAAGAGCGACAAGGACCGCCGCGACGGCTTCCTTCGCCGCCGCACGCTGGAGACGGAGAAGTTCCCGACGGTCGAGCTCATCCCGACCGAGATCCGCGGCTTCAATGGCAAGATCCCCGCGTCGGGCACGGCGACCTTCCAGCTCCTCGGCGATCTCGTGATCAAGGGTGTGTCGCGCCCGACGGTGTGGAACGTGACCGCGCGCGCCGAAGGCCAGGACGTCGCCGGCACGGCGACGACCGCGTTCACGTTCAAGGACGCCGGACTGGATCAGCCGAAGGTGCCGGTGGTGCTGAGCGTCGCCGACACGATCAAGCTGGAGTACGATTTCCGGTTCTCGCGAGACGCGGCGAAGCAGTAGTCGTCCCGCACGATCCATGATCGACGTCGGGCGCCGAGTGTCCTCATTCGGCGCCCGACGTGTCTCACGGATCGGACGTCGCGCTCTCGCGCACGCGACGCGCTCGGACGTCAACACGTTGCAATTGCTCGGCTTACGCCGAACGCGACCCGTGGCGCCGAAGCTGCCTTGAGCAGGGTTGTTCGTCGTCCGCTCGTCGGCCATCCACGCCGTAGCCCCGCAGCACCATGTCGTGCATTCGAGTCCGGCCCATTGCGGTCGTTCCCTCGGCCATGCTCGTCCTCTCCGCCTGCGCGCAGGGGACGCTCGCCGTCTCCCCGGGCACCATCCTGGACGGCGTCGTCCTCGCCGGCCGGGTGATCAACGCCAGCTCGCGCAGTGGCGGCTCGAGTGGCTCGTCGCGCGGGTCGTCGACCGTGCGCATCCCGCGCTCCCCCTCCGCCAGCGCCGCCGCGGCGCGCGTGCTCAACACGGCCGACCAGTACGTCGGCGTGAAGTACGTCTGGGGGGGCAGCACGCCGAAGGGCTTCGACTGCTCCGGCTTCACGAAGTACGTCTTCGCGAAGAACGGCGTCGGGCTGCCACGCACTTCGCGCGAGCAGGTCCGCGCCGGCGACGGCATCCCGCTCGACTTCGACTCGATGCGCCCGGGCGATCTCCTCCTGTTCGCCGAGCGCGGTGAGGCGATCTCCCACGTCGCGATCTACGTCGGCAGCGGGCGGATCATCCACGCCTCCTCCGCGATGGGCGGCGTGAACTACCTCGACCTCGATGGCGATTACGGCGCGTGGTACGTGCAGAACTTGGTGGGGGTGCGGCGCGTGCTGTAGAGTGTGAGGATGACATGGGTCATCCTCTTCGTCGCCGGACTGTTCGAGATCGCGTGGGCCGTGGGACTCAAGTACACCGACGGCTTCACCCGACTGTGGCCGACCGTCGCCACCGCCGCTGCGCTCCTCGCGAGCATGACCCTCCTCGGGCTCGCGCTGCGCACGCTGCCCCTGGGCACCGCGTACGCGGTATGGACCGGCATCGGAAGCGTCGGCACCGCGGTGCTCGGCATCGTCCTGTTCCGTGAGCCGGCGACGGTGCTGCGCCTCGTGTGCATCGGGCTGATCGTGACGGGGATCGTCGGACTCAAGCTCGCATCGTCGTCACCGTCGGCCGGTTCCTGAGAGTGACCGCGCTCGAGGCGAACTCGGGCGCAACGACGTGGCGTCAGCACTCGCGGCGGCGCGGCCGTACCTTGAATTGTCCGCCTGCGACCGCGCCGGTATCGTACGCGCCACGCGCGCAGCTCGTACGCTCACGACCTCAGCATTCGGAGTCACGATGACGCTGTTCTCTTCACGCTCCATGGCGGTGATCGCCGCGGCGCTTCTTCCGGCGGTCGCCTGCGCCCGCTCGGCCTCGGTCGGCTCGCCCACGAGCAGGTCCACGTCGACCACCACGGCGTCCGCTACGTCGAGCGCCACGTCGGCGAACGTGCGGACCATCGGCTCGGTCGGCGCGCCGATCGGTCTGCAGCTCTGGAGCCTGCGCGCCATGGCGCGCACCGATCCCAAGGCGATGCTCGAGTTCACCCGTGCGCAGGGGATCACGCACGTCGAGACCGCGGGGCTCTACGGAACCCCTGAGCAGACGGCGGAGCTGTTCCGCAACGCCGGGATCCGCGCGACATCGATGCACGTCGGCATGGACGACTTCAAGAAGGATCCGCAGAAGGTGATCGCCAACGCGAAGGCGCTCGGCGTGCGGTACGTCGGGACCGCGTGGTATCCGCACCAGGCGCCGTTCAAGGAGTCCGATGCGCGCCAGGCGATCGCCGACTTCAATGCCGTCGGCAAGACCATGAAGGACGCTGGCCTGCAGTTCTTCTATCACAACCACGGCTACGAGCCCCAGCCGTTCGGCGACGGCACGCTGCTCGATCTCATCATCAAGGAGACCGATCCCGAGCTCGTGAAGTTCGAGATGGACGTGCTGTGGACGTGGCTCCCGGGCGTGGATCCGGTCGCGCTCATCAAGAAGTATCCCGGTCGCTTCAAGCTGATGCACATCAAGGACATGAAGCCTGGCGTGCCACGCGGCTCGCTCTCCGGCGGGATCCCCGATTCGCTGAAGTCGGTGATCGGCCAGGGCCAGGTGAATTGGACCGAGGTCTTCAAGGCGGCGAAGGCCGATGGGTTCGAGTACTACTATCTGGAGGACGAGACGACTGATCCGCCGAAAAACATCCCGCCGAGCGTCACGTACATCGAGGCGATCAAGTTCTGAGCTGGCGGCGAAGCGCCAGCGTGCTTCGGTGAACGGTTCGTCGGTTCACCGAAGCGCCAGCGTGCTTCGGTGAACGGTTCGTCGGTTCACGGCCGGCCTCGGGAAGCAGAAGCTTCCCGAGGCCGGCCGTCTACTGAGATACCGTGAACCGACGAACGGCGCGCCATAGGCGCGCGTGGACCACCCTTTGCTGCTCCTCGGCGCGATGAGCTCCGCGAGTGTCTACGCGTGACGCGCGGCGGGAAATGGACGCTGGCAGCCGCCATCGCCGTGGGCATGGCCGCGGGACTCGGCCTGTTCACCTTCGGCTACGCGCGCGGCTACTCCTATCTCGGGCACGATCCGGCGGCGTGCGCCAACTGTCACATCATGAGCGAGCACTACGCCGCGTGGACCAAGGCGAGCCATCACACCGTCGCCACCTGCAACGACTGCCACACCCCGCACGACCTGATCGGCAAGTATGCGGTGAAGGCGCGCAACGGCTTCTGGCATTCGTTCTACTTCACGGTGGGCGGCTACCCCGATCCGCTGCGCATCACCGAGGGGAACCGCCGCGTCACCGAGAACGCGTGCCGCTACTGCCACACCGAGATCACCGAGGCGATCGACCACATCGCGTCGCGTGACGCGCCGACGGTTCGATTCGCCGCGCAGGGCGCGCCCG
>DATFOL010000012.1:0-5660 GCA_035265545.1 Gemmatimonadaceae bacterium
TCAAGTCTATACGGTATCCAGGCGCTGTGACGGCAAAGACTGGCGCGGAGAGCGCGGGGGAACCACGAGGGCGCGGGGCCGGTGGACTACAACTGACTGGCGCGGAGCGGCGCGGAGGAACGGCGAGACCGCGGAGCAGCACTCTCCCGGTCGGGCTCCGTGCACGGCGCATGCTCCTCTCCAGCCACAACCCCAAAAGCACGGCTTTGGGGGCCGGCATCGAAGCTTTCATCGCGCCACGGTCTTGCATGGTCCTCTCCGCGGCTCCGCGCCTCCGCGTGAAATGCTCTTGCCGTTGCAGTTGCTGTTCAGCAGTTCAGCGGTTCCGCAGTTCCCGCGTCCTCATCGTTCTCCGCGTACCTCCGCGCCAATCAGTTGCAGCTCAGCAGCTCAGCAGCTCAGCAGTGCCCGGGACCTCTCCATGCTCCGTGCCCTCCGCGCGAAATGCGGTTCTCCTCGAGCCCGAATCACCCTCGCCGCTAAACTCACCCGCTGATATCGTTGGCGATCCCAATCCCCATGGGGCCGTGACTCTTCGTCGTATCGGTCTGCTCGGCGCGCTGATGGCCCTCGTTCCGGCGGTCCTCCCCGCGCAGGAGCCGGCAACGGGCGTGGTGGTCGGTCGAGTCCTCGTTCGCGCCGACACGGCTGCACCGTCGCCGGCACGCGGTGCCGCTGTGACGATTCAGGGCACGTCGCGCGTCGGTACGTCCGGCTTCGACGGTCGATTCCTGCTGGACGCGGTGCCGGCCGGCACTCGCACGTTGCGCGTTCGGCTCGCCGGCTACCGCACGGTCGAGCGCGCGATCCGCCTGCGCGGCGGCGACACGGCGCAGGTCGACGTGACGCTCGAGCGCGCCGTCCAGCTCCTCTCTCCTGTGCGCACCGATGCCCGGCGCGCCGAGACGGAGCTGTTTCTCACGAAGCCGAGCATCTCGACGCTCGCCATCGACGCGTCTGCCCTCGCCGGCGTACCGCGCGTCGGGGAGCCCGACGTCGTGCGCATCGTCCAGCTCATGCCGGGCGTCGTCGCGCGCAACGATTTCAATACCGGACTGACCGTGCGCGGTGGCGAGGCGGACCAGAACCTCGTGCTGCTCGACGGATTTCCGATCTACAATCCGTTCCACCTTGGTGGCCTGTTCAGCACCTTCATGGACGCCACCGTCGGTGGCATCGAGCTGCTCACGGGTGCGTTTCCCGCGCGCTACGGTGGGCGCTTGTCGAGCGTGCTCGACGTACGCTCGGCCGAGGAGCTCAGGCCCGGCGTGCACACCACGGCCGACATCTCGGCGCTCGGCGCCACGGCGCGCATGGCCGGCGGGTTCGGCGGCGGCACCGGTACCTGGAGCATCGCCGGACGACGCACCTACGCCGACGCGGTGCAGTCCATCTTCACCGACAACGTCTTCCCCTATCACTTCCGCGACGTGCAGGCGCACGCGGCGTACGTGTTCGCCAACGGCACACGCGTGTCCGTCACCGCGTACGAGGGCAAGGACGTGCTCGACGCGAACCTCGCCGAGTTCGAGGGCGACTCCGTGCTGTCGAAGTCGAACCGGGGCCGCTGGGCGTTCGACTGGGGCAACCAGCTCCTCGGCGTCGTCGTCGCTAAGGAGCTTGGCGCGCGCACGACGATCGAGCAGCGCCTGTCCACCTCCGGCTTCTCGACGCGGCTGGATCTCGGCAGCGGAGCATCCGCCCAGCGCAGCCAAGTGCGGGACGTGAGGGCGGCCGGTGCACTGCGCGTCCGCGGCGACGTGCACGATCGATCGATCGGCTACGAGCTCATGGCGCAGCGCATCCGCCACTCCTCCGGCTCGCCGCAGACGGAGACCACCCGGTTCGATCTCACCCAGCGGCCGCTCACCGCCGCCGCGTGGGTCGACGATCTCTGGCAGCTCTCGCCGCGCTGGCTGCTCCAGGGTGGACTCCGCGCCGAAGCGTTGAGCGGACGGAGCTGGGCGGCACTCTCGCCGCGGCTCTCGCTCAAGTATTTCGTCACCCCCGAGCTCGCGCTCACCGCCGGCGCCGGGCGTGTCACGCAGACCATGCATTCGCTCGCCGGCGACGGAGCACTGCGCTACTTCGACGTGTGGCTCGCCAGCGACTCGTTCATTCCCGTCGCCACCTCGTGGCACTGGATCGCGGGCGCCGAGCGGCGCATGGGGGATGCCGGATCCGTGCGCGTCGAAGGATACGTCAAGCAGTACGGTCGCGTGCTCGTTGCGGATCCGTCGGAGGACCCGCAGCGCCGCGGCGACGAGTTCCTGCCCGCGACGGGTCTGTCGTACGGTGCCGACCTGCTCGCGCGGTGGCGATCGAGGAACGGTGCGTCGGGGTGGGTGACGTACACGTACGGAGTGAGCCGACGTACTCGGGCCGGGCGCTCGTGGGCGCCCGGGAGCGATCGCCGACACGACCTGAACGTCGTGGCGACGCGGCCGTTCGCGAAGTATCTCGTCGGCGCGCGGTTCAATCTCGCGACCGGAACGCCCTACACTCCGATCGTCGGCGGCCTCACCCGTCGCGTCTACGACCCCTCGCTCGACCGGTGGGGCACCGGCGACCCCGAGATCCTCATCGAATCGATCGGTGGTGTGCACAACAGCGAGCGCTTTCCGGCCAATCACCGGCTCGACCTCGACGTGTCGCGCGAGTTCTTCGTGCGCAGCGCGACGCTGGCGCCGTACCTCGGCATCGCGAACGTCTACAACGCGAAGAACGTGTTCGTGTACCTGTACAAATACTCCACCGCCGAGCCGACGCGCCGCGCCATCTCGCAGTTCCCCATCCTGCCAAGTGCGGGGCTTCGCGTTGCGTTCTAGCCGCGCGGTGCTCATCGGCGTGATGACGATGCTCGTCGTCACCGCATGCGAGATCGAGAAGGTGGGCATCCCGCAGCCGGAACGGCGCGTCGCGCTGCACGGCGTGCTGAGCGCGAGCGCGTTCAGTCAGGTCGTGCTGCTGGAGCGCACGCGCAACGGCTCCATCAGCGTGCGCGGCCCGTCGTTCGAGCTGGAAGATCCACTCGGCAGCGACTCCGGGATCGCCGAGAACGACGCGATCGTCACGCTGACCACGCCGAGCGGCGCCACACTCGTCGCGCGTGAGGACAACACCGTGCTGTTCAGCACGGGGGGCGGTGTCTATCGATTCTCGCTCCCCGGCTCGGCGCTCGAGCGGAATGGTACCTATCGGCTGTCGGTGCTCACGCGGTCCGGCGAGCGGCTCGGCGCCGAGACCGTCGTCCCGAGTGGCGCCGTGGCCGTCGTCGCCGAGTCGCGCACCTTCGACCGGTCGGGCGATCCGCTGGTCGTGGAGTGGCCGCCGACTCCGGGCGCACGCAGCTATCTCGTGCGCGTCGAGACACCGTATGGACCACGCTCCTTCTTCACCGCCGACACCCGCGTGCGCCTCAGCGGCGATCTGCGCAACGCCGATCTCGACGCGCTGCCGCACGTGTTCATCCCCGGCTTCCCGCAGACCGTCACCGTGTCGGCGGTGGACTCGAACTACTACGATTGGTTCCGCACCCACAACGACGCGCTCTCGGGCACCGGTGTGATCAACCGCGTGAGCGGCGGGCTGGGCGTGTTCGGCTCGCTGGTGCGACTGCGGTTGCTCGATCTGACCGTCGTCGCGCCGCAGCAGGAGCCGATCGCGGGAAGGTTCCGGTTCGTCGGAACCGAAGCCGAGGCGACGTCGACACGCTATCTGTCACTCGAGCTGTATGTAGAAGCAACCGCGGCGCGGAGCGACCAATCCGATGCGCTGAGCGGGCGCGCCATCAAGCGACTCTCGCTCGGCGAGACCGGATGTCGTGAGTGCGGCGTGCTCGGCTCGGCAAAGGGTGGGCAGGTCGAGCTGCAATTCCTGAGAGCGTGGTCGGGGCGCGATACGGCGGAGACGTTCGCCGGCGAGCTGCGCGGGGACACGCTGGTAGGGACGTATCGCTTCGCAGGGGGCATCGCGCGATTCGTCCGCGAGCCGTGATGCAGCGGATGCGGAAGTGAAACACTGGCATCGAGGCTGTGAACTGCCAACAGCAACAGATATTCGCGGAGGGCGCAGGGAACCGCGAGGGCACGGGCACGGCGGACTGCGAACTGATTGGCACGGAGAACCGCGGAAGAACTACGAGAACACGGAGCAGCACTCTCCGGGTCGCGCTCTGTGCACCTTCGCAGCGTTTCTCTCCATCCACGACCCCAATAAGGACTTAGGGGTCGGCATCGATCCATCCGTTGCGCCGCGGCGTCTCGGCCTCTCGCAGTTCCTGCGTCCTCGCAGTTCTCCGCGCGCTCCGCGACAATCAGTTGTTGTTCAGCTGTTCAGCTGTTCACCTGTTCACCTGTTCAGCAGCGCTCAGTGCCATCGTTCGATCCAATCAGTCGTCGCCCGACATGGAAGTGCTGGAAGTGTGGCGGACGACACGAAGTGCGCATCACTCAACGCCGCCGCAAGCCGACCACGTGCACCGCGACGACCACGAGTGCGATCGTACCTGCGGCGATTCCAGCCACCGAGAGCGACAGCATTCCAGCGAGCTGGCCAGCCATCCAGACGTGAGCGGCCAGCGCCGCGATCACGACGGCGGCCAGGATCCATCGCGCCCCGCCGAGGGGAGGAAGCGCTCGCGTCGCTGGAACGGCATCGTGTCGCGTCGCATCCTCGCCAGACTTCGGCGTCACCGCCAGCACGAACCGCAAGTCACTCACGCCGACGGAGCCCGTCTCCTCCACGCGTAACCCCGCGTCGCGGAGGAGCGCGACCATGGCGTCGAGCGGCACGCCGCCGTGACGGTGCAGATGGGCGAGCAGCCCGCCTCGTTTCTGCGACGGCCTCGAGAAGTCCACCGCGAGCATGCGTCCACCTGGCTTCAGCACGCGCAGCGCCTCGCGCGCGCACTCGCGTCGCAGCGTCGCGGGCAGGTGGTGGAGCATCAACGTCGCGAGCACCACGTCGAACGTTCCGTCGGGAAACGGAAGCCGTTCGGCGCAGGCATTCCGGAACGTCACCTCGGTGCCGGCGCGCGCCGCCTTGCGCGCCGCCAGCGCGATCATCTCCGGCGAGGCGTCCACTCCGACGACCGTGCCCGTTGCGCCGACCCGCCGCTTTGCCGCGAGGGCCAGCGATCCCGTGCCGCAGCCCACGTCCAGCACCGCCTCGCCGGGTGCGAGCCGGGCGAGCTCCGCCAGCCGGTCGCGGAGCGCGCGCTCGCGTCCGAGCGTGAGCACCGCCGCGAGCGCGTCGTACCAGCGCGCCTGCGCGGCTCGCAGCACCAACCCCTTCGTCGCGATCGGCGTCGCGTCGTCGGCCGTCGTCGTCATCTCCTTCCTCCCGGACGTGGAAGATCCGTCGGCACGCCGGCCGACGGTGACATAGAAACGGTGACATAGAATAGGAGCCGCGACCGCGGCGGGAAGGATGCTCCGCCGCACGGTGTGCGATACCGGACAGGATCGCGCCGCGTGTTCGATCCGTCCGTAGAGAGGAGAGGGCTGGTCCGAGCGGCGCCAGACCTGCTGTGGCAGTGCGCTCGGGAATATTCGCCGCGCTCCGCCTGTCCTCCGCGTCAGTCAGGCTCGGCAGCACCGCTCCGGTCCGGCACGCTGCACCACCGATAAAGGAACCCCTCGTGCGCACCCGCACCTCGA
>DATFOL010000013.1:0-17738 GCA_035265545.1 Gemmatimonadaceae bacterium
GGCGCAGGAATGTCTCGGCGGCAACGGCTACGTCGAGGAATCGATCGTCGCTCGGCTCTACCGTCAGGCGCCGCTCAACTCGATCTGGGAGGGGAGCGGCAACATCCAGTGCCTCGACGTGCTGCGCGCGCTGCGCAAGGAACCGGCGAGCGCCGATGCATTCTTCGCCGAGCTGGAGTCGACACGCGGCGGCAATGCACTGCTCGACCGGGAGATCGGCGCGCTGCGGAAGTCGCTGGAGGCGGAGGCGGCGGACCTCGAGCCGCGGTCGCGCCACGTCGTCGAGCGAATGGGGATGGCGCTCCAGGCCTCGTGCCTCGTGCGTGGCGGCAACGTCGCGATCGCGGACGCGTTCTGCGAGAGCCGGTTGGGTAAGGCGCACGGATTGGCGTTCGGGACGCTGTCGAGCGACGCGCCGTTCGGGGCGTTGATCGAGCGGGCGCTGCCAGTGTAGCGAAGGCGGTCATTGGTCACATCGGGTGCCGCGCGAAGAACCCGGCGATGCCGAGCGCCACCGGCTCGGTACGCTGAAGATGCAGCAGGTGGGCGACGCCCTCGATCGTGCAATCCTCTATCTGCGAGAACCAGGCGTGAAGCAGGTCGTGGCTCTCGACGAACAGTCGATGGGAATCCGTGCCCAGCACCGAGAGCACCGGTTGCGCGATCACCGACGCCTGCGAGGATCCGAACTGCCACGCTGAGAGAGCCGGCAGGTAGCTGCCGAAGAAGTTGCCGGCGTCTCTCAGGGACTGTTCGACGCCGCCCGGAACGCGCGCGTCCACCAGCGCGCGACAGGTTTCCCAGTCGAGGCTGCACACCATGCTCATGAATGCTTTCATGGCTCGTTCGCGATCGCCCGCCGCGTAGGCAGTCAACGCCGGCCCAGCCTGCTCGAGGAAGACCTCCGCGCTCGGTACGCTCAGCAGCGGCGGCTCCATCAACGTCAGCGAGTGCACGACCTCGGGATGATCCACGGCTAGCTGGAGGGCGATCGCGGCGCCCGAGGAGTGGCCAACGACATGGGCGCGACGCACGCCGAGGTGATCGAGCAGAGCGACGGCATCCGCCGCATGCTCCGCGAAGCTCACGGGCACGGGGCTCGGTGCGCTCGCATCGATGTATCGCTGGTGGTATCTGATCAGGCGGTAGTCGTCCGACAGCACCTTCTCGGACACGAAGGGGAAGAAGCTGTCGGCGATGGGGCCAGTGCTGATCAGCAGCACGGGTTCGCCGGCTCCAGTCACCTCGTGCGGCAGCGTCACTCCGTGGATCTCCATCTGTTCCATGGCGCATTCTCCAGTTTGCGGTATGCTGTTGGACGGTCCACCGCTGATGCGTGACGGAGAGTGGTACGATCGTAACTTCCGGTGTTACCGCCGCCGTGCTCGGGCATGTCACGAGGGGATGCGGGGATGAGTGAAGCCACCGCGACGGAGCTGGCCGCACGTGCGCACGACGCCATCGCGCGCGGCGAGTGGCAGTGCGCGTACGAGCTGCTCGCCGAAGCCGATGAGCGCGAGTCGCTGCGTGGGCCGGACCTCGCGCTGCTCGCCGAAGTCGCGTACGCCGCGGGTCGACTCGATGTCACGATCCACGCGTGGGAGCGTGCGCACGCCCTGGCCATGCAGGCGGGCGATCGCTTCGCCGCGGCGGGTGCAGCCGTGCGCGTCGCCCTCCACCTGCTGCTCGACACGGCGCTCATGGCCCCGGTTCGCGGGTGGATCACCCGGGCGGAGCGCCTGCTCGACAGCCAGGACTCGACGCCGGTGCACGCCTGGCTGGCGGTGGTGCACAACTACGAACGATTGCTCTCGGGGGACTTCGAGACCGCTCGACGGTGGGCACGACAGGCGATCGACATCGGCACGACGTGTGATCCCGCCGCCGCCGCCATCGGTCGCGTCGCCGAAGCACGAAGCATCATCCTCGCCGGCGATGTCTCACGAGGCGTGGAGATGCTCAACGAGGCGGCGGTCGCCGCGGTGTCAGGCGAGCTCGATCCGCTCACGACGGGCATCGTCTACTGTGAGGTGGTGTGCGCGTTTCAGGCGCTCGCGCAATACGACCTGGCCGAGGAGTGGACGGCGGCGATGGAGCAGTGGCACCGGGGACGACCCGTGGGGAGCATTCACGGTCGCTGCCGGGTGCATCGCGCCGAGATCCTCAGGCTGCGGGGGTCGTGCGTGGAAGCGGAGCGCGAAGCGCTGTCGGCCTGCGAAGAGCTTCGGCCCTATCTGCGCCGAGAGCTCGGGTGGCCGCTGACGGAGCTCGGCCGCATCCGGCTGCGCACGGGAGACATCGGCGGGGCGGAGGAAGCATTCCGGGCGGCTCACGAGATCGGTTGGGATGCGCAACCTGGCCTGGCACTGGTGTCTCTGGCCCGGGGCGATGTCGAGCAGGCGGCGCGGTCCATCTGTGATGCGTTGGCCAACGACGTCTATGTTCCGTCCAAGGAGCTGCCGCCGCATACGGAGCTTCGGCGCGCGCCGCTCCTCGAGGCACGAGTCGAGATCGAGCTGGCGGCCGGCAACGTCGAACTGGCCCGAGCGTCGGCCGATGACTTGTCGCGCATCGCCACCCGGTTCGAGAGCAAGGCGCTCGTCGCGAGTGCAGCGCTGGCGCATGGCAGAGTGGGGCTCGCCCAGGGTGACGCAGCGGCCGCCCTCCGGCACTTCGAAGAGGCGACGCATCTCTGGAGCGAGATCGGCGCGCCGTACGAGACGGCGCTGGCGCAGAAGGGGCTGGCGCACGCCCGAGCATGCGGCGATGAGGGACGCAAGGATGCCCCTCGCAAGGTGGAATCGGAGCCGCGTTCCGCGCTCGGCCTTCGGAACCGGGATGAGAACACCTTTCGCCACGAGGGCGACTACTGGTCGGTGGAGTTCGAAGGCCGCGCAGTGCGGCTCCGTGACGCGAAGGGACTTCGATATCTCGCACGTCTGCTCGCGAGCCCCGGACGTGAGCTCCACGTGCTCGACCTGGTGTCCGCCGAGCGGGATGATTCCGGAGGTGCGATCCGGCATGTGGAGCGCGACATGGCCATCACGTCGGGCATGGATGCCGGCGTTCTCCTCGACACCAACGCCAAGGCGGCCTACCGGCGTCGACTCGACGAGATCGACGATGACATCGAGGAGGCGCGGTTGCTCGCGGACGGCGAACGAGCCGCACAGGCGGAGGCCGAGCGCGATTTCCTCGCCCGGGAGCTGGCTCGGGCGGTCGGCCTCGGCGGTCGCGATCGACGCGCCGGCTCGAGCTCGGAGCGCGCGCGCGCGAGCGTGACTCGGGCCATCCGCCAGTCGATGGTACGCATCGGCGAGCAGCATCCCGCGCTGGGAGAGCACCTGAAGCGCGCCGTTCGTACCGGCAACTACTGCCGCTACCTACCCGATTCCCGCGTTCCGACGGCCTGGCAGGTATGAGCAGAGCAGAGGTCGAAGGTGTCTGAGCGCGCAGCCCCGCTCACCATCCGCGATCTCCGCCCGAGCGAGTTCGACGCGCTCGGCCGGCTGATGGTCGGCGTGTACTCCCAGCTCGATGACTTTCCCACGCCGGCCGAGCAGCCGAGCTACTACGAGATGCTCGCGAACATCGGCCGGTTCACCGAGAAGCCCGACACGCGGGTGCTCGTCGCGGTGACGCCCGAGGACGAGCTGGTGGGCGGCGTCGTGTACTTCGGCGACATGGCGCACTATGGCTCGGGCGGGATCGCGACGTCGATCCGCGACGCTTCGGGCATCCGCCTCCTCGGCGTCGATTCGAGGTTCCGGGGGTCGGGAGCGGGCCGCGCGCTCACCAACGCGTGCACCCAGCTGGCGCGCGAGGCGGGGCATTCGCAGGTGATCCTGCACACGACGCAGGCGATGGGGATCGCGTGGGCGCTCTACGAGCGCATGGGGTTCGCGCGCTCCGAGGACCTCGACTTCCTGCAGGAGGGATTTCCGGTGTTCGGGTTCCGCCTGCGATTGCGCGACGGCTAAGGCGGTCGTCATTTGCCGGGCCCGTCCTGCGCCGGTATGTTCGCTCGGCAGCTGAAGGCGCCCGGTACCGTTCGCCAAGGAAGCTCCGCGTGGTCCAGCTGTCGGTCATCATCCCGTTCCGCAACGCGGCGTCCACGCTGGCGCAGTGTCTCGACGCGCTCCGCGGCCAGGACCTGCCAGCCGGCGCGTTCGAAGTCATCGCGATCGACAACAACTCGACCGACGCGTCGGTCGAGATCGTCCGCCGATACTCCGAGGTCACGCTGCTCGACGAGACCGCGCCGGGCGCGTACGCCGCGCGCAACCGAGGCGTCGTCGAAGCACGCGGGCGCATCCTCGTGTTCACCGATCCGGACTGCGTGCCGAACCCGGACTGGCTCTCGACGATCCAGCGCGAGATGACTCGCGAGGACACCGCCATCCTGCTCGGCGGCTACGTCCTGCCCCGGCATTCGCGGGTGCTGGAGCTGCTCGTGTGCTACGAGAACACGAAGGACGCCTACGTCTACTCGACCGAGATCCCCGAGTTGTACTACGGGCACACGAACAACATGGCGGTGCGCCGCGACGTGTTCGACCGCTTCGGTCCGTTCGTGCAGCGGCTGCGCGGCGCCGACACGATCTTCGTGCGGCGGGTGGTCGGCTCGCTGCCGTGCAGCGTGGCGCGCTACTGTCCGACCGCCCTCGTGGATCATCTCGAGCTTCGCCACGCGGGCACGTACTTCCAGAAGATGACGGTGTACGGCGAGAGCAGGGAGAGCTACCGCCAGGTGTCCTGGACCAGACCGCTCACGCTGTGGGAGCGCGTCGTCGTGTTCGGGCGCACGCGCGCGGGCCACTCGCTCTCGATCGCGAGCACGCTGCTCCTCTGCGCGCTGCTGGTCGTCGGCCTGGTCGCCTGGCGCGTCGGCCGCGCGCGCGCGCAGTGGCGGCGGCTCAGGCCCTCGTCGCCTGGAAGCGCTCCCGCGTCGTCTCGTACAG
Organism: Gemmatimonadaceae bacterium; assembly: GCA_035265545.1. Classification (GTDB taxonomy): domain Bacteria; phylum Gemmatimonadota; class Gemmatimonadetes; order Gemmatimonadales; family Gemmatimonadaceae; genus AG11. The sequence continues at coordinate 4,962 of DATFOL010000013.1, forward strand.
CCGCGTCGCTCGACTCATCATCGCTTCCTCAGTGAAGTCGCTCCGGGCGATCTCGTAGCCGCGAGCGCCCATGCGGCGCGCGAGCTCGCGGTCGCCGAGCAGCGCGACCATCGCCGTCGCGAGCGCGTCAACATCGGCGGGCGGCACGAGCAGACCCGTCTCGCCGTCGCGCACGACCTCGGACGGGCCGCCCGTGTTCGACGCGATCACCGCGGTGCCGCGCATCATCGCCTCGATCGTCACCATGCCGAACGGCTCTCCCCAGATCGACGGGACGACCTGCACCCACGCGTCGCCCACCACTACATCCAGCTCGTGGTTCGGAACGAATCCACACATCTCGACGGCATCACCGAGCCCGAGCTCACGCGCGAGCGCCTCGAGTGAACCGCGCTCGGGACCGTCGCCGACGATTCGGAGCAGCGCATCGGGGATCGCGGCGCGGACCAGTGCCATCGCGCGCAGGAGCACGTCGACACCCTTCTTGGCGAACAGCCGACCGACGAACGCGACGGTCGGCCTCGCGGCGAGCGGAGGGCGTGAACCGCGCGGTGCGATCCCGTAGGTGATCGTCTCGGTGACGTCGATGCCGTCGGCGGTGAGCCGCGTGGCCGTCCAGCGGCTGTTCGCGACGATCATGTCGATGGCGCCGCTCCACGCGCTCCACATTTCGCGCTGGAGCGCGAAGCGCGCGCGACCGAGCGACGACACGCATCCGTGTCGCTGACAGACCTGCCCCGCGCGACTGGTGCATGCTCCGCCGTCCGGAAGCACCTTCGTGTTGAGCGGGCAGATGAGCTGGTAGTTCACGACGTGCAGCAGCGTCGGCGTGTCGCGCAGTGCCGGAAGGATCAGCGGCGAGAGCTGCGACAGGAACATGCGCAGGTGGATCACGTCGGGGCGGAACGACGCGATCGCCCGCCGCAGCGCGACCGCGGCGAACGGATTCACCACCTGGGTGAATCGCCCGGCGGCTCCCCGGCTTCCGAAGCAGAGCAGGTCGGACACCGGCGCGACGGGGACGGGGCGTGCATCGCTCGTGAACAAGAGCGCGTCGTGACCGCGCTCGCGCAGCAGGTCGCGGAACCGCAGCGACTGCAGCTCCGCGCCGCCGCTCGGTGTGCCGTAGTCGTTGACGACGAGGACCTTCAACGCCTCACCGCGCGCCGCGGCGAGCCTGGAGCACGAGCTCGAGTGCGCGATACCCGTCGTCGAGGTCGGGCAGCGCCGCTCCGCCACTCTGGATCGCCCGAACGAACCGCTCCATCGCGATCCGGTAGCTCGGCTCACCCGGCGGCTGCAGCACGCGCCGGACCGCGCGCGCGATGCCGGCGCCCTCGCGGCTCGCCCGGGCGCGGATGCTCTGCTGCTGGCGCGCTGGAATCAGGCGCAGGTCGCCGGCGTAGCGGTCGATCACGAGGCGCCCCTTGTCGCCGGTGATCTCGCACTGATCGTCGCTCACGGCGCCGAGCGAGAAGAAGCTCTCCACGCGGAGACCGCTGCGCATGCGCATCGACACGAGCGCGCTCTCGCCGTCTCCCCAGTCTTCCAGGGCGACGCTCTCGACGTCCTCTCCGAGCAGGAAGCGGCAGAGATCCACGTGGTGCGTGGCGAGATCGAGCACGACGCCACCGCCCTGCGCGAGGTCCCGCTTCCAGTCCGGGAGGTCCCGCTTCGCGCCGGTGAATGCGGTGCGCACCAGGACAGGTCGTCCGATGCGGCCCTGCTCCAGCATGTTGCGCGCGGCGTGGTAGAGCGGATGACAGCGGAGGTTGTGACCGATCATCCCCACGCGCGTGGGCTCGCAGGCGCGCCATGCATCGACGATGCGCGCCGCGTCGGCGAGCGACGCCGCGATCGGCTTCTCGAGATAGACGTGCTTGCCGGCCTCGAACGCGGCGATGGCCATCTCGGCGTGGAGCGCTGGAGGCGCGGCGATCAGCACGGCGTCCACCTCCGGGTCGCGCAGCAGCTCGCGCCAGTCCGCGTACGGGCGCGAGTGCGCGGCGCGCTTGGTCGCGGCGGTGCGACGGTCGTCGTCGGGCTCCGCGAGCGCGGTGAGACGAGCTCCCGGAAGCGACTCGAACGTTCGCAGATGCGAGAGCTGCACCACCCTCCCACAGCCGATGATGCCGACGCGAACGGTGTCTGTTGGCCGCGACTGCGTCTGCACGACTGCGGCCGCGCGGTCCGCGTCGTCGATCAGCGTCGCCTGATCGCCGGCGACGATGTGCGGCGCGCGCTCAGCCTCGAAGTCCGCGAGCAGATCCACCGCCCGGCCCGCGCCGGCGAGATAGCCCACCGCCTGTCCCACCGCGTCGGCGACGAGTGCGCCGGCCAGCGCGGGCAGTGCGCGTGGCACGAGGCTGCGATACGAAGGGTGACCGAGGCACTGTCCCCAGATCTGCCGCAGCCGGATGAACGGATAGACCGGCGCCGCCGCCGCGAACACCGCGCGACGGCCGAGTCCCCATTTCCCACCGAGCACGCGCTTGTGCGCGAAGATCTTCCCGGCATTGTAGCGGAGCCAGAGCGTCGTGGAGACGCGCGATGGGTTGACGTGCGCCACGCTCGTGCGCGTCTCGAGGTAGAGACGGTGCCCCGCCCGACGCAGATCCTTGAGCAGCGTCGCGTCGCGGCCGAACGCCGCCGTCAGTCCGTCGCCGAGCCCGCGCAGCGCGTCGCGGCGGAAGGAGCTGTTGTGACGGGAGACGCTGTCACGCTCTCCCGGCGTGGCGATCGGAAGCCACGGGCCGTAGGTCACGAGATGATTGGCCCAGCTCGAGCCAGTGGCCGGGTTCCCGTTGTCGACCGCCGTGCCCACGACGTCCCATTCGCGGTGCGCCTCGACGACGAGCTCCGCCCAGTCGGGCGCCGGGAAGGCGTGGTCCTCGATGAAAGCGATGATCGGTGCCGTCGCCGCGTGCACCGCCAGCGCGCCCGCCTTGTCCACATTGAGGATCTCGCCGGCGATCACCTCGCGCACGCTGTGGAACCCCACCGTGTCGCGCTCGCGGCGCCCGCGCATCGCGTACGTCGACGGCGCGACGACGATCAGCTCGATGCGATCGGCGATCGTCTGCGCGCGGAGGTGCGTGAGCGTGCGCCGCAGCGCCTCGAACCGGCGCGCGAAGACGACGACGATCGAGATGAGCGGTCCGCCCTCGGTCACGGGCGGCGCGAAATGCTGGAGTCCAGAGACTGCGACGTTCGTCATGCGCGAGATGTGCGTCGAGCGGTTGAGGCGCGCCAGAGCGTCACGAGCTCGCGGGCCGCGCCGCGTCCTCCCGGAATCGCAAGCCAGGTCAGCAAATAGACGACGCCGAAAACGAAAGAAGAAAGCATGAGCCGCACGACATCGACGCCCGCCGTTGGCCCGGCGTCACCACGCCACGCGAACGCCACCGCGACCGCGACCGCCGCGACGGCCGCCGCGGCGAGCGGCCGTCCCACCGCGGCGAAGTAGTCGCGCGCCGTGACGCGGGATCCACGCAGACAGAACAGCACCTCGGGCACCGCGAGGAGCCAGTTCGCCGTCGCGAACCCCATGGCCACGCCGAGCGGGCCGCGCGTCGCGCCCAGAAAGACCGCGACGACGACCACCGGAAGCGCGACGAATCCCCAGCGCAGCTGTCGCCTCGTGCGCCCTTCCGCCAGATAGAGCCAGTTGGCGCCCCGGGCGACCACGCTGCCCATCGCCGCGATGCACAGCACGCGGAAGAGCGGCGCCGACGGCTCCCACCGGTCGCCCAGCAGTGCGAGCACCACCGGACGCGCCTGCACGGCCAGATACGCGAGCACGGGCAGGATCGCCGAGAATACCGGGAGCAGGGCACGCCGCGCCGCGACCCGAAAGACGCGCGGATCGTGCTGCAGCCGGCTGAGCCCCGACACCGCGACATTCTGCAGCGGCGTGTAGATCTGCTGCATGGCGGAGATGGACCAGCGGTACGCGCTGTCGTAGAAGCCGAGCTGCCGCGCGCCGAACAGGTAGCCCACCACCGCCTGATCCGTGTTCTGCGCGATGTGGCGCAGCACCTTCGCGCCGGTGTGGTTCCAGCCGAACGAGGCGAGCACCGCGACCCGCTCCGAGCGAGGGCCATCGGGCGCGGGCCGCCACCCGGAGGCGCGCCAGAGGGCGATGGTGCGAATGGCTACGCCGAGGAACGACTGCCACACCAGCGCGCGGTAGCCGGCACCAGCCATGGCGAACACGATGCCGGCGATCATGGCGACGGCGAGCGAGGACAGGTCCACCGCGCGCAGCGTCGCAAAGCGCATCTGGCGGATGAGCAGCGCCTCGTGTTGCGCGCTCATGCCGGCTACGATCCCCGAGAGCGCGACGATGGCGACGACCTCGACGACGCGCGGCTCGTCGTACAGCGACGCAGCGGCCGGCGCGGCGAGCACGAGCCCCACCGCGAGCGCCAAATTGAGTCGCAGCCCCATCCAGAAGAGTGAGCTCACGTCGCGCTCGTCGAGCTCGGCGCGCTGCACAGTCGCCATCGGCAGGCCGAAGTCGCGCACCACGCTCGCCAGGGACGTCAGCGTGGCGGCCATGCCGACGATGCCGAAGTCGACGGGGCTCAGCAGACGCGCGAGCACCGCCCCGGACGCGACCGTGAGGAGAAGCTGGATCCCCTGAGCGCCGACCTGGATCACCCCGCCGCGCGCCGAGCGCCGCGGGAGGTCCGCCAGGACCGCGTCGTCGGTGATGAGTGGCTCGGCGGAGGGGTCGGCGGTAGAGATGGTGAGTCTGAGCGGAGGGGAGGGCGAGAAGCTAATGGACGGTGCGCCCACCTACCAAAGTGCCGAACTCGCCACCCCGACTCACCCCATCGCCGCGTCGGCGTTTGCCAGCGCCGGTGGGGCGAGTGCGATCCCTCGCTCGTCGAAGCGCTTGAGGATCGCGATGAGGAGGTCGTGGTGCGTCGCCGCGAACAGGTCGTAGTCGGGCGACTCGAAGAAGTAGACGATCTCGAACTCGAAGCCGACCGGCGCCACTCGCTTCAACTGCGCGCGGTTGAAGCGCACTCGCGGCGCGGCGCTCACCACCTCGCGCATCAGGGTCGCCGCCTCGTCGAGCTCGGACGCACGCGTCTCGTGATGCAGCATGAGCCCGAAGCTCACCCGCCGCTCGTTCATGCGCGAATGGTTCCGGACCACGCCGTCGATCAGCATCTGGTTCGGCATGATCACCTCCTCACCGGGCAGATTCCGGAGCCACGTCGAGCGCATCCCGACCTTGCGCACCTCGCCGAGGAAGCCGTTCACCTCGATCGTGTCGCCGACGAGGAACGGCTTGTTGATGACGATGCTCAGCGCGCCCATCAGATCCTTGAGCACGCTCTGGAGCGCGAGCGCCACCGCGATGCCGCCGACGCCGAGCCCCGCAAGCAGCGCGGTCACGTTCACGCCGAGGTTCGCCAGCGCGAGCAGCAGAAGCAGTGTCAGGAGCACGAGCCGCGCGGCGAAGCTCAGCGCGGTCACCGTGGTGGCGGTGGCCTTCGGCACGTCGCCGCGCTCGATGTACCGGCACGTGACGAACCGGATGGAGGCGTTCATCCAGATCGCCAGCTGGATCGTGAGCGCGAACACCGCCACCACCCGCAGCGGGCCGCGCCACTCGCTGGGAAGCGCCATCGCCGGCGAGACGGCCCAGATCACGGCGAACACGACCGCCATCAGGCCGGTACGATCGAGCAGGTGCACGACCAGGTCGTCGACCGTCGTGCGGGTCAGCTGCGCCGCGGCGAGGATGCGCGCGCCGAGCACGCGCTTCGCGACGAGAAGCACCGTCCACAGCAGGACGATGGCGCCGACGAGGATGCCGCCGGCGATCACGGGAGATTCGAGCCTCATGCGCCAGCGACGGCGCAAGCGAGGTGCCTCGGCGCTGGCTCGCTAGCCCGTCGGCGCGGCCAGTCGCAGCACCTGTCGCTCGAAGTCGAGGGTGACCGTGAACCGTCGCAGCACGTTGAGGCCGAGCAGCCCGCGCACACTCGGTGCGACGACCTTCATCGCGCTCAGGTCCATCCCACAGACGGAGAGCCGCCGCGTCGTGGAGCCCGCCACGCGCAACGAGTCCACGCGGTGCAGCCGAACGCGCCCTGCGCCGCCGACGCCGATGGCCGTCCCGATGGTCAACCGCTGCTCGGGCAGCGAGAGCTCGCGCGTCAGCGAGGAGTCCACGCAGGTGATCGTGGCGCCGGTGTCGAGGATGAGATCGATCGGACCGCGCCCGTTGATGTAGACCGGCACCACGATGGCGGCGCCACCCGGGCCTGCGAGCCGGAATCCGAGCTCACCGGACGCGCTGTCGGCGGGGGGCGTGGCGTCCACCGGGCCGACGTCGGCACACGCCGAGCTCGAGGCAACGCCCAATGCGAGCACGCCGAGCACCGCGACGCGGTTGACGAACGATTGAATGTGCGCGGTGAGAGGCATGCGTGCTCCGCGGAGGTTGGCTTCGCTAGCGCAAGCATCGAGCGCGCGCTGCCGGCCTGACCTGTGCACCGGACGCGCGAACATGTCCAAACCACTGCTCTTCACCCCGCTGCGCGTCGGGGGCGTGACCCTCGCCAACCGCATCGTCATCGCGCCGATGTGCCAGTACTCGGCCGCCGACGGCTGCATGACCGACTGGCACGTCATCCACCTCGGCCATCTCGCGCTCTCCAGCGCCGCGCTGCTCACGATCGAGGCGACCGCCGTCGTCCCCGAGGGGCGGATCACCTACGCCGACGTCGGACTCTGGTCCGACGAGACGGAGGCCGCGATCGCGCGCACGCTCGACAGCGTCCGCCGCTGGTCCGACATCCCGATCGCGATCCAGCTCGCGCACGCCGGCCGCAAGTCGTCGCACGAGATCCCGTGGAAGGGGGGACGACAGATCCCGCCGGGAGAGCCGAACGGCTGGCAGACCGAGGGGCCCTCCGGCGAGCCGTTCGAGCCCGGCGAGCATCCGCCGGTCGCGCTCGACCGCGCCGGACTCGCGCGCGTCCGCGACGCGTTTGCCGATGCGGCGCGCCGCGCGGCGCGGATCGGCATCGACGCGGTGCAGCTCCACGGCGCGCACGGCTATCTGCTGCACGAGTTCCTGTCGCCGTTGTCGAACCAACGCACCGACGAGTACGGCGGCAGCCTCGGGAACCGGATGCGCTTTCCGCTCGAGGTGTTCGACGCGGTGCGCGAAGCGTTTCCGGCGGAGCGGTCCGTCACGGTGCGGGTGTCGGGGACCGACTGGGCCGACGGCGGCTGGGACGCTGAACAGACGGTCGCGTTCGCGCTGGCGCTCGAGTCGCGCGGCTGCGCCGCGATCCACGTGTCGAGCGGCGGCCTCACGCCGGCGCAGCGGATCCCGGTCGGCGCGGGCTATCAGGTCCCGCTCGCCCGCGCGGTGAAGGAGGCGACGTCGCTGCCGGTGGTCGCGGTCGGGCTCATCACCGACTACGATCAGGCGGAGGCGATCATCGCGTCGGGCGACGCCGACATGATCGCGCTCGCGCGCGGGATCCTCTACGATCCCCGCTGGCCATGGCACGCGGCGGCGCACCTTGGCGCGAAGGTCAGGGTGCCGAACCAGTATCTGCGATCGCAGCCGCGACAGTTCCGGGAGCTGTTCGACGTCGGGGAGTGAGCGCGGGAGCGATTGGTGGGCGACACGCACGTGAAGGTTCCGAGTGACGCGGCAGCCCTGCGGCGCGAGCTGATCGCGCTCGCGGCCGATGACCAGCGTGTGCGCGCCGAGCTCGTGGCGGACGGCACGCTGTGGGACGGCTACCATCCTCGCATGGAGGCGGTGCATCGGCGCAACGCCGCGTTCCTCGCCGCAGCGCTCGACCGACATGGTTGGCCCGGTGCGGGGCTCGTCGGTGCCGACGGAGCCGACGCGGCCTGGCTCATCGCACAGCACGCGATCGGCGAGCCGGAGTTTCAGCGCCGCTGCCTCGCCTCGCTGCAAGCGGCGGCCGGGCGCGGCGAGGTTCCGCGCTGGCAACCGGCGATGCTCGAGGACCGTATCCGCATCTTCGAGGGGAGAGCGCAGCGCTACGGGACGCAGTTGACCGTCGCCGACGACGGGACGCTACAGCCGCAGCCGATCGAGGATCCGGACGGCGTCGAGGCGCGTCGTCGTGCGGTAGGGTTGGAGCCACTCGCCGAGCGGCTCGCGAAGGGTGAGCGCGTGCCGCCGCCGAAGGATCGCGCGGCGTACGAGCGTGGATACGAGGCGTGGCTGCGGCAGGTGGGGTGGCGGAGATGAACCGCGTGCGGCGCGTGTGGGTGGCCGCCGCCGACGTCGGGAAACTCACAATGCGTCGTACAGCGATTCGCGCGGGAATGCTCGCACTGCTGGTCGCGACCCGCTCGGAGGACGCGCTCGCGATGCAATCGCGTGCGGCGACACCAGTCGAGCCGCTCGTCGTGACCGACACGACGACGATCGTCATCACAAAGCCCACGGTAATCGCGTACCTCGTGATCCCAAAAGGCGCCGTGGATTCGCTGCCCGACGTCGCGGTGCTCGCCGACGACTGGAACGTTGCGATGTCCACCCTGGGCGACAGCCTCGAGGCGAACGGGATCGCATTCGCACTCGTCGCGGAGTCGCGTCTCACGGTGCGGTCGGCGGGGCGTCGCGACGTCGTCTTCGAGCTGGACTCGAAGCCGGCGGCAGGCTACGTGTACGCCCGACCCGGCGAGACGCCCTGTCTGCGCCGCGGCCCCGCCGAGGTCGACGAAGTGCTCGCCGCGGCACGGGTATTAGTGAACCGGCGGATCTCTCCCTCGGCGAGAGCGCATGCGCTGTGCGGAGCGCGTCGGCGCTGAGCTAGCGCGAGAAGAAGTCCCGAAGCGCCGCGGCAGTTTCGGCGGCGGATTGCTCGGGGAAGAAGTGACCGCCGTCGATCGCGCGACCGGCTACGTCGGTCGCCCAGTCACGCCAGACGCCCAGCGGACCGCCGACGTCGGCGTACCACTCGTCCAATCCTCCGCCGCGTGCCCAGAGCACGAGCGTCGGGCAAGTGATGCGGCGGCCCGCGTCCCGATCGGCGGCATCGTGCGCGACGTCGAGCGTGGCCGCCGCGCGGTACTCCTCGCAGATCGCGTGCACCGTGGCCGGGTCGCGCAGTGCCGCCACATACGCCGAACGGATCGCCGGTGGAAAGCTCGACGCATCGCTGCCCCACTGGCCCACGGCGTCGTCGATCACGGCTTCGGGCGCGCCGAGGATCAATCGCTCGGGAAGGGGCGCGGGTTGCGCGAGCAGCCACCAGGGCCAGAAGGAGAGCGCGAGCCGCGCGTCGGCACGGTGCAACGCATCGAGCGTCGGCACGATGTCGAGCACGGCGAGCCGATCGATGCGCGTCGGGTGATCGAGCGCGAGCCGGTACGCCACCCGGCCCCCGCGATCGTGCCCCGCGACCGCGAACCGATCGAAGCCCAGAGCGGACATGAGCGCGACGAGATCACGTGCCATCGCCCGCTTCGCGTACGGCGCGTGGTCCGGCGCCGATGGCGGCTTGGCGCTCGCGCCGTAGCCGCGTAGGTCGGCACAGACGACGGAGAGTCTGTCGGCGAGCAGCGGAGCGACCCGTCGCCACATCAGATGCGTCTCGGGAAAGCCGTGGAGCAGCAGCAGCGGAGGTCCGCTCCCACTCCTGCGCGCGTGGATCGTCGTCTCGCCGACGTCGACGTCGATCGTCTCGAATCCTTCGAAGGGAGAATCGCTCACGGGGCGGGGGCGTTGCACCTCTCGTACCTCGCGAGGCACCTGATCTGGGGCGCCAGACGTCGCGCCTGACGCAAGGCTGGCGTGGGGACGATCCTCGGATCATCATCGTAGGGCCGTACCCACGTCTCTCTCTCCACGCCCAACGATCGTCTCTCGTGAGTGACGCGCTGCGCCAGCAGCTCCAGTCATCGCTCGGCGCCTCGTACACCATCGCTCGCGAGCTCGGCGGAGGCGGGATGGCGCGCGTCTTCGTGGCGCGCGACGAACAGCTCGGACGCGACGTCGTCGTGAAAGTCCTCGCCCCGGAGCTGGCGCAGGAGCTCTCCGTCGAACGATTCGGCCGCGAGATCCGCCTCGCCGCCGGCCTCCAGGAGCCGCACATCGTGCCCGTGCTCACCGCCGGCGCCACGACGAGCGGCCTCCCCTTCTATACGATGCCGTTCGTCGCGGGCGAGAGCCTGCGCGCGCGGATCGATCGCGGCGCGATGTCGGTCGCCGAGGCAGTGTCGGTGCTGCGCGACGTCGCCACCGCGCTCGAGCACGCGCACGGGCACGGGATCGTGCACCGGGACATCAAGCCGGAGAACATCCTGCTCTCCGGCCGCACGGCGGTCGTCACCGACTTCGGCATCGCCAAGGCGCTCGAAGCGTCGACCCACGCCGTGGGCGGTACGCTCACTCAGGCCGGCGTGTCGATCGGCACTCCCGCGTACATGGCGCCCGAGCAGGCACTCGGCGACATCGTTGACGCGCGCGCCGATCTCTACGCGTGGGGCGTCGTGGCATACGAGCTCCTCGCCGGCCGGCCGCCGTTCACGGAGACGTCGGCGCAGAAGCTGATCATCGCTCACGTCGTGGATCAGCCGGCGCCGCTCGCCTCGCTGGCGCCGAAGGTACCGTCGGCGCTCGCCGATCTGGTCATGTGCTGTCTGGCGAAGGACCCCGCCGCGCGCCCCGACGACGCAGCGGCGCTCCTCGCCGCGCTCGACGGAGCTCCGACGTCGCCCGAGTCGGGTGCCGTGCCCTCGCGACCAGCGCGCGCCGTCGCCGTGCTGCCGGCCGTCGCCGTGCTGCCGTTCGCGAACCTGAGCAGCGATCCGGAGAACGAGTTCCTCTCGGACGGCATCACCGACGAGATCATCTACACGCTCGGCCGCGTCGACGGGCTTCGCGTCGCCGGTCGTGCGTCGTGCTTCTCGCTCAAGGGTCAGAAGCTCGATCCGGCCACCGTTGGACAGCGGCTCGACGTGACGTCGGTGGTGGATGGCAGCGTGCGTCGCGCCGGGAGCCGCGTGCGGGTGCAGGCCGAGCTGGTGAGCACGGTGGACGGCTTCCAGCTCTGGAGCGAGCGGTTCGATCGCGATCTGGCGGACGTCTTCGCCGTGCAGGAGGAGATCGCGCGCGCTATCGTGTCGGAGCTGCGCGTGCGGCTCGGTCGTGCCACCGAGCGCGGGCTCGCATCGGCGCCAACGCCCGACTCCGAGGCGTACCAAGAGTACCTGCGCGGCCGGCATGCGCTCGCCCAGCGGACGACCACGGCGACCTTCGATGCGGTACGGCTCCTCGAGGATGCCGTCGCGCGCGACCCCGGATTCGCGCGCGCGTGGGCCGCCCTCGCCGACGCGTATCTCACCGCGCCGGTGTACACGGGCGCATCGCCGAGCGAATCGTGGCCACGCGCGCGCGACGCGATCCGCCGCGCGCTCGAGCTCGACCCGGCGCTCGTCGAGGCGCACACGTCGCTCGCCTACGGCACGATGCTCTACGAGTGGGACTGGGCCGCGTCCGAGGCGAGCTTCCTCCGCGCGATCGAGTTGAATCCGTCGTACGCTCCGGCGCACCACTGGTACGCGGACTTCCTCGCGGGCCGCGGGCGGCTCGAGGAAGCGCTACGCGAGATGACGCGAGCGCACGAGCTCGACCCGCTCTCCCCGATCGTGAGCGCCGAGACGGGTTGGGTGCTCGCGATCATGCGACGCGGCGACGAGGCGCTCGCGCATATCGATCGGCTCGTGCGCACGGATCCGACCTTCGCCCACTTTCACGTCGTGCGCGGACTCGTGCTGCAGAGCGTGGGCGACCACCGGTCCGCGATCGCCGCGCATCGCACCGCGCTGGAGCGGGGCGGCTACTACGCGCTGTCGTACTCGGCGCTGATCTGCGCTCACGCGGCGGTCGGAGAGCGGGACGAGGCGATGCGGTTGTTCGAGGCGCTCGAGCAGCGAGCGCGACGAGAGTACGTGCCGCCGTTCGCGTACGCGCTGGCGTACATCGGATTGGACGATCCGGAGAGCGCGTTCGCGTGGCTCGAGCGCGGGGTGGAGCAGCACGACGAGATGATGGCGGAGAACTTCCTCGATCCGCTGTTCGACCCGCTGCGCGGGGATGCGCGGTATGATCGGTTGCTGACACAGCTGGGTGCCGTCCGCGCTTGACGCAGAGAATTCCGCCACAGATCGTCAGTCATGACCTCTCCCGCCGTTCTCGAGACCTACCGCCCCGCCCTCACCGGCCACTGCTACCGCATGCTCGGCTCGATCCTCGACGCCGAGGACGCCGTGCAGGAAGCGATGCTCCGTGCGTGGAAGTCGCTCGACCGCTTCAAGGAGCAGTCGTCGATGAAAACGTGGCTCTATCGCATCGCGACCAACGTCTGCCTCGATACGCTGAACAGCACGAACCGCACGCGCATCCGCCCGCTCGAGATCTCGGCGACACCGGGCACCGTGCGCGAAGACATGGATCTCCCGCAGCGCGGCCGCGAGACCTGGGTCGAGCCGATCCCCGACAAACTCGCCCTCCCCGCCGACGACGCGCACTCAGCCGAGGAGCGCGCGATCCTCAAGGAGAGCATCCGCCTCGCATTCGTCGCCGCGCTGCAGTATCTGCCACCGCGACAGCGCGCGGTGCTGCTGCTCACGCAAGTGCTCAACTGGTCGGCCGCCGAGACGGCCGAGGCGCTCGACATGACGGTGCCCGCGGTGAACAGCGCGTTGCAACGCGCCCGAGCCACGCTCGACACGCGCAACCCCGCTGTCGTGCCG
>DATFOL010000014.1:0-4429 GCA_035265545.1 Gemmatimonadaceae bacterium
ACGTCGGTCGCGCGATGATAGTCCGTGTGGAACCCGCTCGTGAGAGACAGCGCGGGCACTCCTATCGCCGCGAACGCCGAATGGTCGGAACGTCCGGCCGACACGGTGGAGCGCGTCGCGCGCACGCCGAGCGCCTGCGCGATGCTGTCGGCGAGCGCGCGGGAGGCGATGTCGCCCGCCGAGCCGTCCACGAGCAGCGACTGTCCCTCGAGGCGCCCGACCATGTCGAGGTTGAGCATGAAGACGATTGCCGACGGCGGAACGGGCGGTCTCTGGACGAACGCCCGCGAGCCGACCAATCCCCACTCCTCGGCGTCGAAGTGGATCAGGAGGACGCTGCGCGGGGAGGGCTCGCGGCGAGGCGACGCGCGAGCTCCAGCACCGCGGCCGTGCCCGACGCGTTGTCATCGGCCCCAGGACGCGCCGAGGAGACGAGGTCGGGATCGAGCGCGAACCGCGGCGAGGTGCCGAGGTGATCGTAGTGCGCACCGACGACGACGAACTCCCGGACCAGGTCGGGGTCCGACCCCCGCACGTAGGCCCCGACGTTGTGGCCGGAGACCTCCTCACTCTTGAAGTACTGGAAGTACGACCAACCGCACGACTCGCCCGCCGCGCACAAACCGGAAAACGCGCCGGGTAGCCCGAGCGCGTTGTGGCGGCGCGCGAGGAAGACCGCAGCGCTGTCGTTCCCCGCCGAACCGGTGCCTCTTCCCGCGAGGACGCGGCTCGCCAGATAGGCGATGTCGGCGCCTACTCCCGCGGGCTTGGCCGGCGGAGTGAACGACGGCGTGACCGAGCGACACGCAGCGGCGGCGGCGAGGAGGAGCAACGACGCGGCGCGCACCGTCCACGGAATCCGACGCGCGAGTGCGCGCTCGGCACCGCGGGTGTCCGAGCTCGTTGCGACGAGGAGATCGAGTCTCAAGCCCAAGCGGTGCACGGCGCGAGCGCGCACCGGGATGGTGCGTCGCGGCCGTTCCTGATCTCACCAGTATGCGCATTGGCAATTCCGGTGCAACCGCGTCGCTTCTCGTTGTGCTACCCAGCCCGCCCAGCGAGGCGAGGCCAGCGAGGCGGCGCGCGAACTGGCACGTGGGCTGCACCGACTCGGCGTGATGGCCTCACCCATGCTGGGAGACGCAGATGCCGAGTCGAAACATCGGAAAGAAGCGGGATACCGGGCGGGACGCGGAGATCCCCGCCGAGCTGTCGAAGCGCGAGGCGCAGGACCGCGCGAAGGGCGCCACCGGTAAAGGTCGCGCGCAGAGCCCCATCGACGCGCAGCACGTGAACGCGCCGAAGCGTCAGGACAACGCTCGCGGCCACCGGCAGCGGCGGGGCGGCTGAACGGGCGCCGCAGAGTCAGCCCTGCAACACGCGCGCACCGCGCGCCTGTGCTTCGCTGCTGGAGATCGCCCGGGCGACGGCCCGGGCGATCTTCGCTCCGCCCGCCACCGAGGGCTCGATCGGATTCGCATAGTCGGTCGGCTCGGTGCACACGAGCCGCAGCTCGATCACGGCGAGCGACCGCTCGGTGGCGAGGCGCAGAATGACGTCGTCGAACACGGCGAGCGCGGTCGCCGCGAGACGGTGCGCGGGCGCACCGAGGTTGCCGTTGTAGATCGTGCACAGCGTGAGCGGGAGCCGGCGCGCGAGCAGCGCGTCGAGCATCCGCCGATACCGAGCCTCGAAGCCCTCGGCCGCGTCGGCGAGCCAGCCCAACACCTGCGGACTCGACGTCGCACGCCGCTCGAGCAGGTCCGAGTGACCCAGCGCATCGTTGCCTCCGGCGCTCACGACGAGGTGAGTCGCGTCGGCCGCCAGCCGAGTGAGCTGCCGCGCGACGCCGTCTATCACGGCGCCATCCACGGCGAGGAGCGAGGCGTTCCATCCCGCCGGCAGGATCCCGCGAAGCTGGGTGACGACATCGGGCCCGCCGCGGACGTACGCGGCGTTGTCGAAGATCGAGTCACCGAGCAGGGCGACGTGTGGCATGACTGGCGTGAGTGGACCGGGTGAGGTGCGCTCGACCCGTCGCGGAAGCGCAATTCGCTCGCCGCGTGCTCACACAGTCGACGTCGCCAGCTCGCGCGCACAGCGGCACGCCGCCGCTTGACGAGCGTATCCGGAGGGCGACATTCCTGGCGCAGACTCACCATCCACGCTCAGGAGGTCGACGTGTACCTCGTTCGCGAAATCATGTACTGCAAACCCGGCAAGGTTCGTCCGCTGGTCGACAAGTTCAAGACGATCTCGGAGATCGGCGTGAAGGTCGGGATGCCGAAGATGCGCATCATGACGGACTTCTGCGCCGAGCGATACTGGACGGTGGTGTCCGAGATGGAGGTGCCCGATCTCAAGGCGTTCGAGGACATGATGTCGTCGATGCCCGAGAGCAGCGCGGAGGACATGAAGCGGATGGAGGAGGCGATGAAGGGCTATCACGACCTCGTCGATCACGGGAAGCGCGAGATCTACAAGCTCGAGAGCTGACGCCGCGCGGCGCCGACCGGCTGCTCGGTTCGCAGTCGGATCAGGCGCCGCGGCGCAGCACGCGCTCCGCGTACTGGCGCACGGTGGTGAGCGGGAGCGCCAGCTCTCGCTGGAGGGGTGAATCGATGGGATCGCCCTTGGCCGTCTGAGCGCCCATGCCCATCCCGGACCCGATTCCCTCGTCGATCAGGCTCGCGAACGGCGCCAGGAAGGCGAGCATCGGTCGTGGAAGGCGCCATACCCGATACGGGCGGCCCGAAACTTCCTCGAAGATTCGCACGACGTCGTTGGGAGACAGGCGCTCCGGCCCGCCGAGCGGGACCTCGATGTTCACGAGCCGCTCGTCGTCGATAGCGCGCACGGCGTGCTCGGCGACATCCGACGCTGCGATCCAGCTCAACGGTGCCGCACCCGATCCGAACACCGTCGCTCGACCGACGATGTGATCCCAGCCGAGCTGGCTGCCGAGCCAGACATCCATGAACACGCTCGGCTGCAGCGCCGTCCATCGCATTCCGCTACCCCGGAGCACCCGCTCGACCGCGCGCTTGTAGCGCACGAGGGGCGCGGTGGGCCGGAGGTTCGGCGAGACCGACATGTAGACGAACGTCGGGACCGCGTGAGCGCGCGCGACGTCGACGAGGCGAAGCTGTCCTTCGTAGTCGACGGAGCGGAGCGACAGCGTGCGATCCTTCGAGCCCATCGCGGTGGCAGTGGAGACGACCGCGGCGACTCCTTCGCACGCGACGTCGAGCGACTCGCGCGCGCGGAGGTCCCCCTCGACGATCTCGACACCGAGGTCTCGCAGCGCCGCGCCTCTGGACGAGCCCGGGCGCACCAGCCCGCGCACCGGGCGGCCGCGCCCTCGCAAACGACGACAGATCTCGGAGCCGAGGAGGCCCGTGGCGCCGACGACGAGGATCATGATCTCGCTCCCCCCGTCACGTTCGAATGCCGCGTCCGCGCCGACAGCACGAGTGCCACCCCACCCAGCACCGCGACGCCCGAGACGATCAGCCGGACGCCGAGTGCCTCGCCGAGCAGCGCGGCGGCGCCGAGCGCCGCGATGACGGGAACGCTCAGCTGCGCCACCGCCGCCTGGGTGACGGTGAGCCCCGGCAATGCGCGGTACCAGATGGCATAGCCGAGCCCGGACGTCACCGCGCCGGAGACCAGCGCGAGCGCGATGCCGCGCGGCGTCGCCGCGACCGCGCCGCGCGGGAGCGCGGCGAGCAGCGTCACGAAGGGCATGCTCCAGAGGAAGCTTCGGGCGTTGGCGGCGAGCGGATCGGGAGTTCCGCGACCGAGCAGGCTGTACGCGCCCCAGGCGACGCCGGCGATGGCCATCAGCAGCACCCCGATCGGGTCCGGGCGCGCGACGGCGGGAACGGTGAGCGCCAGCAGGCCACCGGCGGCGAGTGCGAGCCCCACCCACATGATCGGTGTCGGACGCTCGCCGCGCACGATGCCGTAGCCGATCATCGTGAGCTGGACCACGCCGAACAACACGAGCGCGCCCACCGCCGCGCCGATCCGCAGATACGCGAACGAGAACGGAGCGGCGTACGCGAACAGCGCCAGCGGTCCGGCGAAGCCTCCTCCGATCAGTGCGCGCGACGAGCGCGACTGGACGATCACGATCGCCACCAGCACGATCGCGCCCGAGACCAGCCGGATCGCGGTGAAGCTCGCCGCATCGAGCTGGCGTGTGCCGAGCGCGAGACGGGTGAGCAGCGAATTTGAGGCGAAGGCGACGAGCGCGAGCAGCGTGAGCGACACGGTTCGCGCCGATAGACGTCCGCCGCTCACAGCACCATCCGCGCGAGCACGCGCCAGCGTTTATCCAGGATCAGCCACTGGTTGAGGTCCCCATGCCCGACGGGCTCGAAGGGATCGTAGACGACGAACAAGTTCCCCGCGTCGGCGACGACGA
>DATFOL010000015.1:0-3903 GCA_035265545.1 Gemmatimonadaceae bacterium
TTCGCGACGTCCGCCAACTCGCTGCTCACCCGGTCCAGCACGGCCTGACCGAGCTCGGGGTGAGCGACCTGCCGACCACGGAACATCATGGTCACCTTCACCTTGTTCTTCTCTTCGAGAAACCGGCGCGCGTGCCGGGTCTTGGTGTCGAAATCGTGATCGTCGATCCCTGGCCGGTACTTCACTTCCTTGAGCTCGATCACGTGCTGCTTCTTCTTGGCGAGCCGCGCCTGCTTGGCCATCTCGAACTTGTACTTCCCGTAGTCCATGATGCGGACGACAGGGGGCCGAGCCGTTGCCGCGACCTCGACGAGATCCAACCCGGCTTCTTCCGCCATCCGGAGCGCCGCGTCCACCTCGAGAATCCCGAGCTGTGAACCGTCGGCGCCGATCACGCGGACCGGGCTGATGCGGATCATTCGATTGACCCGCACGCGCTTGGTGGTGTCCTGAATACTCGTAGCCTCGATGAGAGAGAACAAAAAAGCGGACCTTCCGGGGCAGAAAGTCCGCACGCGCCCCAGTCCCGCGGCGTAGGCGGGAGCGAGACGCTGAATGAAGACTCCTGCAGCACGCCTCGCATCCGCGCGAGGGCCGAAGGGTGGGCCGTTGGAAACGACCACTTAGCTAGTTGTCAGATCGGAAGTTAGGGGACCGGGAAGCGAAGTCAAGTCAGGTCGCGTCCAGCACCTCGCAGCCGTAGCCCTTTCCGTCCGCGACGATCCGTCCGAAGGCATGGGACGCGTCGTGCTCGAACATGACCGTCCACCGCTCGGCGGCGGCCTCCGCCCAGACGCGCCGTTTCGTCTCCAGCGTCACCAGCGGCTCGACGTCATAGCCCATGATCCAGGGCAGCGGCACGTGCGCAGCCGTGGGGGCGAGATCGGCCAGGTAGAAGAGCCGGTGCTCGCCGGATTCCACGAGAATTCCCTGATGATGGGGCGTGTGGCCGGCCGTTCGGCGAAGCGAGATCCCCGGGAGCACCTCGCGGTCGTCATCGATGAGCTCGAGCCGGCCCGCCTCCATGACGGGCTCGTAGTTGTGCGCGAAGTAGCTCGCCGCCGTGCGTTCGTTGGTCCGGTGCGCCCAGTCCCATTCGCCCTGCCGAGCGATGTAGTGAGCGTTGGGAAACGCGAGGACCGGAGCGCCGTCTGCGCCACGCCGGGTGTTCCCGCCGGCGTGATCGAAGTGGAGGTGGCTGTCGATGACGAGCGTGACATCACCCGGGGAGAACCCGGCTTCGGCCAGCGCGCTCTCGAGCTGGGTCGGGCCCACCGCGCCTACCGGGGAGTTCTCCACCCCATAAATGGCGGCGAACTTCTCGCTCTCCTTGTCTCCGAGTCCGGTGTCGACGAGCACCAGTGCGTCGGGATGCTCGATCAGCAGACACCGCATGCCGAGCGGGATCCGGTTCTTCTCGTCGGCCGGAATCTTCCGCTCCCACAGGTTCTTCGGCACCACGCCGAACATCGCACCGCCGTCGAGGCGCTGGAGTCCCGCCTGGAGCGCGTGGATGCGAAGAGAGCCCACCGAGCGAGACTGGACGAGCGGGAGGAGAGGCATGCGGAGAGTCTAACGATCTCCGCTCACGCCGTCGTGTCCCGGTCCACCGGTCGCGGGAGCGCAGGTGCCCGGCGGCCTCGCCGCTTGCGGACGGCGCTGGCCACGGCGAGAAATCGCTCGAGCTCCGACCAGCGCTCGCAACCGTGGCCGCGCGCGTCATCGAGCAGACGCAGGAGGCAGTGAGCGGTCGCAAGCGCATCGCCAGCGGCGCGATGCCGCTTCCCCGGCTCGATCTCCACGTTGTAATGGCGCGCGACCCAATCCAGGGACCGCGACCTGAGCTGCGGCAGCAACCGACGTGCGAGCCGCACGGTGCACAGACGGCGACCGGTGAGCTCGCGGCCGCGGGCTCGGGCGACTTCGGCGCTCACGAAGCGCCAGTCGAACGCCGCGTTGTGCGCCACGAAGACGTGCCCCTCGAGCACCCGGAGCACCTCGTCGCACAGATCGCGGAACGGCGCTTTGTCGCGCACCATCTCCCACGAGATGTTCGTGAGGCGCGTGATGAAGGGAGGGATCGAGCGCTCCGGATTCACGAGCGTCTCGTAGACATCGGCGATCCGCCCGTCTCGCACCGTGACCACCGCGATCTCGGTGATGCGGTCGCCTCGGTCGGGGCGGCTCCCCGTGGTCTCCACGTCCACCACGGCGAAGCTGAGTGACGACAGCGCCGGCTCCTGCTCGGCCGTCTGGACGCGCCACGCAGGCGTCGGTGATTCCGACAGCCGCCATCTCCCGTCGAGCGCGCGCTCGAACCGGGGATGACCGCCGAGGAGCGAGACGGCCATGTGCTCGGCCACCGCGTCGGGAAGCGCCGACAGCTGGCAGACGCTCGCGATCAGGCTGCGTGCATCGGCCGGACCGCCGCGCAGATAGTCCACCGCGCGGTCGGCGAGGAGCATGCGCTCCGGACGTGTCTCCACGCCCGCGGGCGCGAACGGCTCGAGTCGCGTGCCGCTGACCGGATCGATCTGGCTCACGTATCGTCTCGCTGGACGGGACAGGTCATGCAGCGCGGCCCTCCACCACCGCGCACCAGCTCCGCACCTTCGAAGGTGATCACGGCGCGCTCGTCGTCGGCGATCCTGACATCGCCCGTGAGGAAGTTCACGCCGGGAACGATGCGGAACCCGGCGCGCTCCATCTGCACCAGCGTGCCGACGTTTCGGGCATAGGAGAGCACGAGGCCCGGGCGCATCGCGACGAAGTTGCACCCCGAGGCCCACTGCTCCCGCTCCTGCACGACGCGCCGAGTACCGCCGCACAGGATCGGCGTCATGGGCATGCCACAGTCGGCGAGCGCGGCGAAGATGTTGGGACACTCGCGAAGCGTGGACTCGCCCTTGTGCCAGTGCAGGATGCTGAGACGCTCCGCGCCGATGAAGTGCGGCGCGTAGCACACGCACAGGTCGCGGTCGACGTGGGTGAAGATCATGTCGAGATGAATGGCCGTGTTCTCCTTCGGCATGACCACGACGATGATGTCGGTCACCTTCGTCTTCGCGAACAGAAGCTCGGCAAGGTGGTCGATCGCGCCGGGGCTCGAGCGCTCGCTGAAGCCCACCAGCACGAGGTCCTCGCGCAGCGTGTGGACGTCTCCGCCCTCCACGGTGTAGTTGAGCCGCCGCTCGACGGAGCCGTCGTAGAGGATCCCTTCGTTCCGAAGCAGCGGGTGGTACAGAAAGAGCGCCTTCATGATCAGCTCTTCTGGCCACCGAATCCCGTAGCGCATCGAGCCGACCAGTACGTGCCGCCCCACGCTCATCGCCGAATCCCGGGTGAAGAAGAGGTTCGGGAGTGGCGGCAGCTCGTAGCCGAACTCGTTGAGCGTTCGCGCGAGCGGTCCCGGCGTCTCCACCCGCCCCTCGATGAGCATCGTCACGAGCTCGGCGGGCGGGAGCGCCTCGATCTCCCGGGCCAGCGGCTCACTGGGAACGATGTCCATCGTCTCGCGAACGAGGAGCTCGCGGACCTCGCGGTTCTCGAGGACCTGGGCGAGGAGGTCACGCACCTCGTAGACCTGGCAAAAGCGCTCGAGCACGGCCGTGAACCGGCGGTGCTCCTTCCGCGCCTGCTCGGCGTCGGGAAGGTCGTCGTAGAGGTAGGCCTCGCGGGTCGTCGGCGTCACGCCGAGCAGCTCATTGCCGGGGGTATGGACGACCACTGAGCGCAGTCGGCCGATCTCGGAGGTGACGTGGACGGTCATAGGAGACCGAAGATAACCCGTCGGTGGTCGACGCGCGCGACGCATGTGCATGACCGGACGCGACATAGAGCGGTGCTCGGGATTCCGGCTGGTGCGTGGAAGTGGAGGCCGCTAGTTTGTGAAGGAATTCACAA
>DATFOL010000016.1:0-5624 GCA_035265545.1 Gemmatimonadaceae bacterium
CGACGGCGGCTGCGGGAGCCGCATCGACAGGCGCCGCGGGCCCCGCAAGATGGTCTCGCTCCACACGAGCTTCTTCATCGCCTGCGCCGGCTTCACCCACGGGCCACCGGTGAGGCTCCACCCGGGCGAGGCGAAGAGATCCATCTCCAATCCGAGCCGGTCGGCCTCCGCCGCGGCGTGCCGCACCGCGTCGAGCCACTCCGGCGTGCCGAAGACGATCTTCTTCTCCACCGTCTGCCCGCCGCCTGCGGCGACGTCGGCGAGCTGCACGCCGGCGATGCCAACGCGCTTCATCCACTCGAGATCCTTCGTGATCCCTTCCTTGGTGACGTTGCTCGCGGTCCAGTGCCACCAGGTGCGCGGCCGCGCGCTCGCCGGCGGATCGCGGAAGCCGATCTCGAGGGAATCGCTCGGGCGCTGCGCCGACGCGCGCGCGCTGAATCCAACGAGAGAAATGATCGCGGTCGTCGCGAGGGAGAGACGGGAGAATCGCACGGGGCGGGAGCGGGAAGGGGCCGCAAGGGTCATCCGTAGCTACGTCGATCCCTCGCCGACCGTTCGGCGAGCCGGCTGACCGCTCATCGACGTCGCGACACCGTTCGGCGCGAAACCGTCCGACCTCGCCGCGACACACCCTAGCTTGCCGCCCTCGACGACGTTCATCCATACTCCCTCCACTCGAGGCTCTCGATGCCGACCCTACTCACGACTCCACGCCTCGTGGCCGCCCTGGCCCTTTGCGGTGCCTCGCTCGCTGGCGCGACGCGAGCGTCCGCCCAGCAGCCCGCCGTTAACGCGAGCGATTCGGCCGACGTGCGCGCCGTGCTCGAGACCTACTTCCGCGGCCAGGCCACGGGCGACGGCTCGCACATGCGCCCGATCTTCCAGCCGAGCGCGAACCTCTACTGGATCCGCGACGGCAAGTACGCCGAGCGGCCGAGCGCGGAGTGGATGGCGAGCTACACCGGGAAGCCCGCGGCGGACGAGGCCGAGCGCAAGCGGCGCATCGCGAGCATGGACATCACGGGGAACGCCGCCATCGCGAAGCTGGTCTCCGACTATCCCACGGCCGTCGTCACCGACTACATGTCGCTGCTCAAGACCGAGGGCGGATGGAAGGTCGTGGCGAAGACGTTCGTCGTTCAACCGCGCGCGCGCTGAGCACCGCGCGCGTACGGCGTCGCGCCGCGTTCTGGATCGCGCAGACGATCGGATGGGCGACCTATTCGCTCATCCTCTTCCTGACGTACCTGCCGTCACTCGCGCCGGCCCAGCGGCTGCCGCTGCTGCTGAACAAGGGAAGCCGCGCACCCTTCGCCCTCGCCGCGAGCCTGGTCCTGCGCGAGCTGTATCGTTGGCTGCGCCGCCGCGGCGCCGGGCTCACCACCATCGGCGCCGCGGCGCTACTGGCGTGTCTGGCGCTCGGCGCGGCGGTGTTCGCCGTGCACCGCGCCACGATGGTCGCGCTCGGCCGGATCCCGCACGACGTCCCTCTCTTCGATCCGCACGCCGGTCCGCGCACGATCGTCGAGTTCGCGTTCGCGCTCATCGCGTGGAGCGCGGCGTACTTCGGCGTCCTCTTCTGGCAGGAGGCCGAGCAGCGCGAGCGCGAGGCGGCGCACGCGCGCGACGCCGCGGCGCAATCCGGGCGACTCGCGCGTGAAGCGCAGCTCGAGGCGCTCGCCTACCAGCTCAACCCGCACTTCCTGTTCAACGCGTTGAGCTCGCTGCGCGCGTTGATCGACGAGGATCCGTCGCGCGCTCGGCAGATGGTCACCGAGCTCGCCGGCTTCTTCCGGTACACGATGCTCGAGCGTCCACTGCAGACCGCGCTGCTCGGCGACGAGATCGCGGCCCTGCGCGACTACCTCGCGATCGAGCGGATCCGGTTCGGCGAGCGGCTCGCGGTGAACATCGTCGTCGACGACGCGGCGGCGCAGTGCACGGTGCCCGCCTTCCTCGTGCACCCGCTGGTGGAGAACGCGCTCAAGCACGGCAGCGGCCCGACCGGCGCGCCGCTCGCGCTCACGATCCGCGCCGAGACGCGAGGTGACCGGCTGGCGATCGAGGTCTGGAACACGGGCACGCTGCGCGGCGATGGGATGGAGCCGGCGAGCGGGAGGGAGGACGCCAGCGGGCTCGCACCATCGCCGCCGCGGGGCGACCGGCCGCGCGTGGGACTGAAGAACATTCGCGCGCGGCTCGAGCGCATGTTCCCCGACGCGCACGGCTTCACCCTCGAGCCGCGCGATGGCGGCGTGCTCGCGCGCGTGGAGCTGCCGTGCGTGCGGAGTGGGGTGCCCGCGCTGACGGCCCCGTCGCAGATGCCGGCCCACCGATGACACAACGGACGGCACCGCCGCGACCCGTGCTCATCGTCGACGACGAGCGCCTCGCGCGCCGCGACCTCCGCGACCTGCTCGAAACGCAGCACGCGAGCGCGGTGCGCATCGCGGGGGAGGCCGCCACCGTGCAGGACGCGGCCACGCTCGCGCGCACCTCGGGGGCGGACCTCGTCTTTCTCGACATCCACCTCGCCGGCGAGTCGGGGTTCGATCTCCTCCCGCTGCTCGAGCCCGACGTGGAGGTGGTGTTCGTCACCGCGTTCGACCAGCATGCGGTGCGCGCCTTCGAGGTCAACGCGCTCGACTACCTCACGAAGCCCGTGTCGCCGGACCGTCTGGCGATGACGATCGCGCGGCTGCGCGCCGGCGGCCGGTCCACCGCCGCATCCGGCGCGTCGAGCGACTCAGCCGGTCCGCTCGCGTACGACGACCGGCTCTTCCTGCGTATCGACGACCGCATGGCCTTCCTCGCTGTGCGCGACGTCGTCGCCATCGTCGCGGACGGCGACAACGCGACGCTCTGGCTGGCGAACGGACGGGTGGTGCGCGTGCGCAAGTCGCTCCGCTCGTGGGAGGAGCGACTGCCGGCGAAGCAGTTCGTGCGCATCCATCGCTCGGCGCTCGTGAACCTCACCGCGGTGGAGCGGGTGGAGGAGTGGTCGCACTTCACCTATCGGATCTACGTGCGCGGGTATCGCGAGCCGCTGGAGATGAGCCGGCGGTATGGGGCGCGAGTGCGGGAGCAGTTGGGGTAGTGCGCTCGCCGTAGCGCGCTCGCGGTAGAGCGCAGGGACGCTTCCATCGTGTCCCAACGACGGAACGCGGATCTGGCGGATTGAACGGAGACGGCCGGATCGCTCCGTGTAGGCGGAGAGATCTCTGCGCCGCAGTCAGAAAAAATCTTTGAGGATCGTGGATGGAGAGAGGCGGTGCGCTGGTGCACGGAGCTCGATCGGGAGAGGCGTCGATCCGGCCGTGCTGCCGTGCAGATCCGCGTCATCCGCGCTCCGTCGTGCGATCGCCGATCGAAGCATCCAGAGGCCCTTCGCGCACCCGCGCATGGCGCGACGCGCATCGGCCCACCAAACTCCTCGCCATGAAAGTTCCCTACGACGAGCTGCACGCTACCATGCATGCCGTGCTCGAGCGGCACGGCATGCAGCCCGACCGCGCCAGTCGCTGCGCCCGCCTGTTCGCCGATTCGAGCCGCGACGGCGTCGCTTCGCACGGCGTGAACCGGTTCCCGCGCTTCGTCTCGATGATCCGGAACGGCATGGTCGACGTGCACGCCCAACCCACCCGCGTCTCGGCACGCGGCGGGATGGAGCGCTGGGACGGGCATCGCGGTCCCGGCAACCTCAACGCGTGGACATGCATGGAGCGCGCGATCGAGCTGGCGCGCGAGCACGGCATTGGCGCCGTCGGGCTCGGCAACTCCAATCACTGGATGCGCGGCGGCAACTATGGATGGCAGGCCGCCGAGGCGGGAGTGGTCGGCATCTGCTGGTCGAACACGCTGCCCAACGTTCCGGCGTGGGGCACGACGATCCCGCTCATCGGGAACAACCCGCTGATCATCGCGGTGCCGCGCGCCGGCGGTCATGTCGTGCTCGACATGGCGATGTCGCAGTTCTCCTACGGCGCACTCGGCACCCACCGCATGCGCGGCCAGGAGCTTCCCGTCGTCGGCGGCTACGACGAGCACGGCGAGCTCACGCGCGATCCCGCGGCGATCGAGCGCACCCAGCGCCTGCTCCCGATTGGCTTCTGGAAGGGCTCGGGGCTGGCGATCCTCCTCGACATGGTTGCCGCCGTGCTCTCCGGCGGGAAAGCGACGCACGACTTCTCCACCGTGCCCGAGGAAGAGTCAGGGCAGTCGCAGGTGTTCCTCGCGCTCGACGCCGCCTCGGTGGGCACCGCGGGCGAGAGCGAATCGATCGCTGAGCGCATCGTGCGCGCGCTGCACGAGGGCGCCGTCGCGGCGGGTGAGCGGGTGCGGTATCCTGGCGAGCGCACGCTCGAGACGCGTCGAAAGAGCCTCGCCGATGGAGTGTTCGTCGACGACGGGATGTGGCGCGAGGTGCTGGCGCTGTAGTGAGCGCGTCGAGACACGTCGCGTCACGCTCACCGATGGACGCCGCGCGCACACGGAAGCAAGATTCCCGCGTGACCGCACGTTCCTTCTCTCAGCCGGTGCGACCAGTGCGACGGACCTTTCACCCCGCGCTCGCCGCGCTGCTGGTGGCGTCGAGCATCGCCGCCGCGCCCATGCGCGCGCAGGCGCCCCGCAACCTGCTCGCCGGCAAGGTGGGCGAGCAGCAACTCGCCGCGATGCTCCTACCCGCCGAGCGCTGGCATCCATATCCCACGATCGACGAGCGCGACCGGTGGGCCGCGGTCCCGGTCGCCATCCGCCAGGCGTACGTGCAGGCCGCCGAGAAGGAGCTCGGCGCCGACTGGGGGCAGATCCCGGCGACCGTGACGCTGCGCTACGTGCGCGACGGCGACCGCGCGCAGTACGACGGCATGAACACGCGCCGCCGCACGCGGCTCGCCACCCTCGTCACGGCCGAGGTGCTCGAGAACAAGGGCCGCTTCCTCGACGAGATCGCGAACGGGATCTGGGCCATCTCCGAGCAGACGTTCTGGGGCTCGACCGCACACCTCGGCGTGCAGAAGCGCGGTTCTGGCCTGCCCGATGTCACGGAGCCAGTCGTCGAGCTGTTCTCGGCCGAGACGGCCGCGCTGCTGGCGTGGACCGACTACCTGCTGGGCAAGAAGCTCGACGCGGTGTCGCCACTGCTGCGCGAGCGCATCCGCGTCGAGGTCGACCGGCGCATCCTCACGCCGGCGCTCGAGCGCGACGACTTCGCCTGGATGGGGTTCGGATCACGAAAGATCGTCAACAACTGGAATCCGTGGATCGCGTCGAACTGGCTCGCCAGCGCGCTGATCCTGGAGCGAGATCCGCAGCGCCGCGCGCGCACCGTGCATCGAATCATGCGCAGCCTCGATGTCTTCATGAACGGCTACCCGGACGACGGCGGCTGCGACGAGGGTCCGGGCTACTGGGACCGCGCGGGAGCGTCCCTGTTCGACAACCTCGAGCTGCTGCACAGCGCGACGAACGGCGGCGTCGACGTCTATGCGCACCCGCTCGTGCGCAACATGGGCCAGTACATCTATCGGGCGTACATCAAGGACGCGTACTTCGTGAACATGGGCGACGCGCCCGCCAAGGCGCGGCCCGATCCCGAGCTGGTGTACGCGTATGGCCGG
>DATFOL010000017.1:0-3713 GCA_035265545.1 Gemmatimonadaceae bacterium
AGCTCGAGCGTGGCGCGATGGGTCTCGATGAGCTGGAAGCCGGTGTAGCCCGGCGCCGCGACGGGATCGTCGAAGATCTCGATGCGCTCGTCGCGGCCGGTGTAGCGCGCCGAGATCGATCCCCACGGCGCACGGAATCCCACGGCACCCTCGCTTGCCACCGCGCGGTTGTTCGTGTTGGAGAGCGCGCCGCCCGGCGTGCGCATGTCCCCGCTGCCGCGCACGGTGACCGCGGCGCGCGCTCCGAGCCCACCGGTCGCTCCCTCCAGGGTCATCGTGCCGTCCGCGCCGCGCACGTTGCTGTTGTACATCGTCGCCAGCCGGCCGCGGACGAAGCGCGGTACGTCGAGCGCGTCGGGGACCGCCGGAGCCACGACATTGATCACACCGCCGAGCGCGTCGGAGCCATACAGCACGCTCGCCGGTCCCTTGATCACCTCGACGCGATCGGCCGTCGCCGTCTCCACGTTGGGGGAGTGGTCGTGCCCCCACGCCTGGGTCTCGGTGCGCTGCCCGTTGTCGAGCGTGACGACGCGGTAGTGCGTCATCCCGCGGATCACCGGCTTGCCGATCCCGGTCGTCATGCTGAGGCTCCGCACCCCGGGCACCAGCTCGAGCGTCTCGCCGAGCGCGGCGCCCTGCGAGGTGCGCAGCTCCGATCCCTCGAGCACGGCAGTCGGTTGTGGCGACTCCTGCGCACGAGTCGCGGCGGGTGTCGCGGTCACCTGGACTGCCGCGAGCTGGATCCGGCTCGGGCGCATCGCCACGTCCACCGCGCGATCGGCTGCGTCGACCACCACCTTCCGCGACTCAGGCGCGAGCCCGACCCGCGAGAAGCTCAGCGTGTACCGCCCGCCGGCGACTGCGCCGAACCGGAAGCGGCCGTCGTCACCGGTGGTGTGGACTCGACCGAGCTCGGTGACCACGACGCGCACACCGGCCAGTGGCGCCCCCACGGTGTCGGCGACTCGACCGTGCAGCGCGTAGCTCGTGCGCTGAGCGCCCGAGACGGCTGGGGCGAGCGCTACGAGCGCGATCGTCGCCGCGGCACGCAGGCGTACGGCCCACGATCCTCGAATGAAGACGTTGCGCGATAGGGGGTTCGATTCCGGACGGTTGGCGACGTGCGGCATGCGGGAGTGGGAGAGCGTGAAAGACTCGGAACCGTGCTCAGGTTCTGTAGGCGTTGCGCAATATAAGTTTAGGATGTCCTAAAACGCAAGGACGTGTTTCGCTTGAACGTCAGTAGAGGTGACTGCCGCATGACGCTTCGGGATCAGGACGGGTCGGTCGGCACGTACGACCACGCGCTCCACTCGCGAAAGGCCCGACGCTCGGGTCCACGCCAGCCGCGCCGTACGAGGGCCTGTGCGATCAATAGCCGGAACGTCGCGTGGGTGACGACGACCACTCGCCCGCCGGCCTCGCGCGCCTGCGCCACCAGCCACTCCGTCGCCTCCTCGGCGCGGTCGAGCGTCTTCGCATCGACTCCCGGCGGCGGCGCGTTGCGCAGCCAGGACGCGAGCCACCGTACGCCGAACACCATCCCCCATCCTCGGAACGGCAGTCGGATGCCACCGAGCGCCGGCATCGGCAGCTCCGGCGTCTCGAGCGGCGCCTCGCGCAGCAATGGCGTCCTGACGATCGGACGGTCCGGCGCCAGGCGGATCGCCGATGCGACGGCGCGCGGCAGGTCGCTGGCGACGATCCGCGCCGAGTCGGCGACGAGCGCCTCGAGCCCGGGCGGGGGCGCGTGATCGAGCGAGATCTCCGCCGCGTCGTACGCCTCCATCCAGCGGCGAACGCCGTGGACGTCGAACCAGCCCGTCGCGATGTGAGCGGATCGACCGTGGCGAACCAGGAGCAGCTCGGGAGCGGTCATGCTCGAAAATAATGGCGCGATCGTGGCCCGCGGCGGGGCGCTCTCGCGCGTCGTCGGTCCTCGTGGCAGTGTAGGGGAATGCGCATCCACCTACCCATTCTCGCCGCCGCCGCGATCGCCGCGGCCCTCCCGCGCCCGACGCACGCACAGGCGCCGTCCGCTCGCCCCATCCTCGCCATCTTCGCCCACCCCGACGACGAGCGCGTCATCGGGCCGCTGCTCTCCAAGCTGGCGAGACAGGGGCGCGAGACCCATCTCGTGATCGCCACCGACGGCTCGCAAGGCGTCACACCCTTCGCCAAGATCCCGGCCGGCGCTCCGCTCGCCGCCGAGCGGGTCAAGGAGGCGACCTGCGCGGCCAACCGGCTCGGTGTGCGCAAGCTCCACATCATCGGGTTGCCCGATGGTGGCCTCGCGTCGTTCGACGTGCTTGGCAAACTGCGCTCGTCGATCGAGGCGGTGATCGACTCCATCAAGCCGGCGGCGATCATCACCTTCGGTCCGGAGGGCGGCACCGGACACCCCGATCACCGGCTCACCGGCAACGTCACGACGCAGGTCGTGCAGGGCGACGCACGCTTCGCGAACATCGACCTGCTCTATGCCGGGCTGCCAGTGGAGCGGCTGCGCACCGCGCCGCCTGCACGGCCCACCGTGAACGGCGCAACGGAGGCGCTACTCAACGTGCGAGTGCCGTTCGAGGAACAGGATCTGGTGGCCGGCCGCGAGGAGTTCGCCTGTCACAAGTCCCAGTACACGCCGGCCCAGATGGACGCGGTCAACAAGTACCTCGAGCACTCGTGGAACGGCACGGTGTGGCTGCGCCCGTGGGCCGGTACGATGCGCGACCCGGAGTTGTTCAAGCGCTAGTCGCCTGAACGCTCCGGCGGCGACAGCGCCAGCAAATCCAGCGGGTTCACCGTGAGCGCGCCGTAGCGCGCGGTCCAGTGCAGGTGCGGACCGGTGACGCGGCCGGTCGCGCCCACGAGCCCGATGGTCTGCCCGCGCGCGACGGTGTCACCGACCTCGACGAGCGCGCGGCTCAGGTGCAGATAGCCCGTGGTCACGCCGCCGCCGTGATCGAGGTACACCACGCGTCCGCCGAGGAAGAAGGTGTCCACCAGCGCGACGACGCCGCGGTTCGCCGCACGGATGGGCGCGCCGACGGCTCCGCGGAAATCGACGCCGAGGTGCCGGCTCGTCACCTGACCGTTGAAGGTGCGGCCGGTGCCGAAGCGGCTGCTGATGGCGGAGGCGCGCGGTCGCAGGAACGGCGCGGTCCACCGCCGCGGCGAATCGTGCGAGCGGCGCCCCACCCCTAGCGCGAGCTCGCCTTCGCGCGCCACTCGCGCGGCGGTAGCCGAGTCGAGCGGTCGCCCGAACCGCTCCGCCACCGCGAGACGCTCGGCAGGCGGCGGAAGCGGAGGTGGCGTGACGGACGCCTCGAGAGTGTCCAACCGACCAGAGCTCCGCTCGACGATCACGCGTGCCGTGACCGTGTTCGTGGAATCGACCGGCACCGCCCCGATGGCGCGGTGGACACTCCGTGACGCGACGAAGTGGAGGGGCTCACCCGCCATCGTGCCGGTGATCGCGACGACCGAGTCGGTTGGAGCGCCGACTCCGGAGACGGTGAGCGTGACGAGCGCACCTGGGAGCGGACGCTCGGGTGCGATGGCGAGGCGCGCCCGCTGCGCGTGCAGCTCGGCGGCGGGCAGGACGAGGAGAGCGCAGAGGACGGCGAGACGCACGATGCGATGAGTCGGAGTGTCGGGAGCTGTGATCGGACGACACCCTCAGGGCTGCGTTCGATCGCCTCGTGATGAGAATA
>DATFOL010000018.1:0-8172 GCA_035265545.1 Gemmatimonadaceae bacterium
CGGACGCATGGGCGAAGTCGTTCCCGACCATGTTCCCCGGCAAGTCCTACGTGGGGCGTGGGATCAGTGGTCAGACGACGCCACAGATGCTGGTGCGCTTCCGTCAGGACGTCGTCGCGCTCAAGCCCCGGGTCGTCGTCATCCTGGCGGGAATCAACGACATCGCAGGGAACACGGGGCCCAGCACGCAGGCGATGATCGCCGACAACCTGATGTCGATGACCGAGATCGCCAAGGCGAACGGCATTCGCGTCGTCCTCTCATCGGTGCTTCCGGCGTACGACTTCCCGTGGCGTCGCGGCATGGAGCCCGCGCCGAAGGTCGTGGCGCTCAATGCGTGGATGAAGCGCTATGCCGAGCAAGCCGGCGTCGTGTATCTCGACTACCAATCGAAGATGGCGGACGCGCGCGGCGGGCTTCCCGCGGAGCTCGCGTACGATGGCGTGCACCCCACCGAGGCCGGGTACCGCCTGATGGCACCACTGGCCGAAGCCGCGATCCAGCAAGCGCTGCGACAGCCCTGACCGGAGCGCACGCGCCCCACGTTCGCGCTCAGTGTGCGGCGCCGCGCCCGGTCAGCTGTTCGACGAGATCTCGCAGCGCGATTCGCCACGCCACGGGCTGCCCCGAGGTGTCGTCACGACGTCGCGTCCGCGCTTCGTTCACGTCTGCCTCGCTCAGCGTTTCCTGACCGCCCACGCTGCTGACCAGAAGGCGCGTCCGTCGAGCGAGCACGCCCTCGGCGCCGATGCGCACTGCCTTGCCTTCGCGATCGACGATCGCGCCGGTGAGCAGCAGCACTTGCACGGGCGTTTCGAGGGAAGTGAGCCACGGCAGTCGTTCGATGTGCCGCGTGCCGAGCTCGATCTCCTTGTCACCGCGCCTCCCCGTCTGGCGTGGGAGCATCTGCCCCACTTCCAGCGTCACTACCAGGACGCGATCGGCCCCGGCGTTGTCGAGCAGCTCGCGCACCCAGCCTGTCCACTCGGCGGAAGGGCGACCGACGGCGAGGCGCATCTGCTGTCGGCCGCGTCCCAGCGCAGTGCTCCGGTCGACCGCGCATTCGTCGTCGGAAAGTCCCGTTTCGGTGATGCACCCGAAGCGGACATCCGGAGGTGACGTGGTCGCCGCATGCGTCACGGCCGACACCCTGCCGCCCTCCGCGAGCCGCATTCCCAGCCCGGATGCACGCGCGAGCGTGTCGAGATAGGCGTTCATCTCCGTCAGAAGCACGCCGACCGGCGTGGCAGGCCCCGAGCGCGGGTCGAAGATGACCGCTTGCGACGCGCCACGCTGGAAGACGATGGGCAGATAGCCGATCCGTGCGGGGCTGGCACCGGCCGTCGATGCCGGCACGCCGGCGTAGTACGGTGCGTGCTCGGGAAAGGAGTCGCCGACGCCACTGCGGAACGTCGCGCCGGTCGAGGTGCAGGCGGCAGTCATCGCCCAGAGCAGCACCTCGCCGGCGATCAGCGTTCGCCGGCAAGATCGAAGGTCGCGCATCGATGGTGCGTAGCGGTCAGCCTTCCTGGGTGATCTTCTCGCGCCTCGCGACGTCGGTGATCCCCTTCACCTTGCGCACGGACTTGATGATGCGCGTGAGGTGGTTGAGGTTCTCCACCTCGACGAGGATCGAGCCCGTCGCTTTTCCGTCGGTGCTCTTGAGCTCCATCGATCGGATGTTGGTGCCCGCGTCGCCCGCTGCGGCCGCGACGTCGGCGTAGAGCCCGCGCCGGTCGTTGCCTTCGAGCGCGAGCCGCACCAGAAAGCGCTCGCCGTCCGCCTCCTGCCAGTCGATCTCGAGCCGCCGCTCCGGCTCATGAGTGAGAAAGAGCAGGTTCGGACAGTCGGCCCGATGGATGCTCACGCCGCGCCCGCGCGTGACGTACCCGGTGACGGGATCGCCCGGCACCGGCTGACAGCACTGCGCGTAACGCACCATGAGGCCATCCACGCCCTGGATGCGGACGCCCTTCGTCCCGCGCACGCGGTCGACCAGGCGCTCCACGAGCGTCGGCTTGGCCGGCTCCTTCTCGTCGAGGTCGGGATACAGCTGCCTCAGCACGTGCAGCACGTTCACGTCGCCCTGGCCGATCGACGCGTACAGGTGCTGGGTGTCCTGCAGATTCATCCCTTTCGCCACCGCCGTGAGCCCCGCGTCGTCCGGGCGCGAGAGACGGCGCCGCTTCAGCTCCCGCTCCAGGATGTCCTGCCCGAGCTTCGCCGACGACGCATGCTCCTCGTGGCGCAGCCACTGCCGGATCTTGTGCCGCGCGCGTCCGGTGCGCACGTGCGCGAGCCAGTCGCGGCTCGGTCGCGCGACCGCGGCGGTGATGATCTCTACCTGCTCCGAGTTGCGGAGTGGCCGGGACAGCGGAGCAATTCGCCCGTTGATGCGGGCGCCCGCGCAGCGGAACCCCACCTCCGAGTGCACCGCGAAGGCGAAGTCGATCGGCGTCGCGCCCTTCGGGAGCTGGATGACGTCGCCCTTCGGGCTGAAGACGAAGATCTCGTCCTGATACAGGTCGAGCTTGAGAAACTCCAGGAACTCGTCGGGCGTCTTCGCGTCGAGCTGCAGTTCGAGGATCTGGCGGAACTAGGTGAGATGCCGATCCAGCTCATCCTGACTCTTCGCGTCCTCCTTGTACAGCCAGTGCGCCGCGATGCCGAAGTCCGCCGTCCGGTGCATATCGCGCGTGCGGATCTGCACCTCGTACAGTTGCCGCCCCGGTCCGAAGACGGTCGTGTGCAGCGACTGATAGCCGTTCGACTTCGGCTGGGCGATGTAGTCCTTGATGCGCTCCTGCACCGGCGTCCACCCATCGTGGATCACGCCGAGCGCGTGGTAGCAGTCGGGCACCGAGTTGACGAGCACGCGGATCGCGAGGAGATCGTAGATCTCCTCGTACGGCTTGTCGCGCTGCTTCATCTTCTTGTAGATCGACCACAGGTGCTTCGGGCGGCCAGTGACCTCGACGTTCTTGATCCCGGCTTTCGTCAGCTCGCGGACGAGTGGTTCCTTCAGCGCGGCAATGAGCTCCTCGCGCTCGGCGCGCTTCTGCGCGACCTGCTTGGCGAGGGCTTTGTACTCTTCGCTCTCGAGATGCTTGAACGCGAGGTCCTCGAGCTCCCACCGCATCTTCGCCATACCGAAGCGATGCGCGAGGGGCGCGTACAGGTCGCGTGTCTCTTCCGCGATGCGGCGGCGCTTCTCCTCGGGCAGGTACTCGAGGGTGCGCATGTTGTGGAGCCGGTCGGCCAGCTTCACGATGATGACGCGCGCGTCCTTCGCGATCGACAGCAGCAGCTTGCGGTAGCTCTCGACCTGCCGGTCCTGGGTCGATCCGCTGTTGGGCAGCTTCGCGATCTTCGTGAGCCCGTCGACGATCGCGGCGATCTCCTTTCCGAACTCGCGCTCGACATCCTCGAGCTCGATCGCCGTGTCCTCGACGACGTCGTGAATGAGGCCGCTCGCGACGGTCGTGCTGTCGAGCTGGAGGTCGGCGAGGATCTTCGCCACCTCGATGCAGTGATTGACGTACGGCTCGCCCGAGTTGCGCGTCTGCCCGCGATGCGCCTCCTCGCTGAACTTGTAGGCGCGCACGAGCAGCTCCTCGTCGAGCCGCGCATTGGCGCCCTCGCCGAAGCTCCATCCCGGGATGATCTCGCGCAGCAACGACGTCGTCACAACAGCCCAGCCTCCGCAAAGCTCGTGTACCGCCCACGACCGATGATGATGTGGTCGTGTACCGGAATGTCGAGCAGCTTGCCCGCCGCGACAAGCTGTTCAGTCACGATCCGGTCGTCCGGCGACGGGGTGGGATCCCCGCTCGGATGATTGTGGACCAGGATGACCGCCGCCGCCCGCTCGGCGATCGCTTCCCGGAAGACCTCGCGCGGATGCACGAGGGACGAGGTGAGAATACCGCGCGTGACGGTGACGTCCCGCTCGAGCCGGTGCTGGGCGTCCAGCACCGCGACGTGAAATTCTTCCACCGGCAGATCTTCCAGCCGCGGCGCGAACAACCGCGCCACGTCCCGCGGCGAGCGCACCGGTGCGCCGTCCTCGCGTGCCTCGGCCGCGAGCCGCCGGCCGAGCTCGAGCGCGGCGTGGACTGTCACGGCGCGGGCCATTCCGATCCCGGCCGTGGCCGTCAACGCCGCCACCGGCTGCATCGCCATCCGCCGAAGCGACCCGCCCGCCCCCGCCAGCAACGCCTGCCCGACCTGGAGAGCCGACCCGCCGCTGCTACCCGCGCCGACGAGCAGGGCGATCAGCTCCACCGAGCTGAGCGCACACGCCCCCAACGCCACGAGCCGCTCGCGCGGCCGCTCGGATGGGGGCAGCTCTCTGATAGATAGTGCCGAGAACGACGACTGGCTAGACAGTGGAGTGGCCATGCACGTCCCGTATGATGAGGTCGGGAAACGACATCGAAGTTCCGGGGACGATTGCACCGGAGGGTCGGCGACCCGCCATCGATTCGACGCATCCGCCCTCATCCAAAGCAGAAGAGCCGGCCGCGAACATGCGGCCGGCTCTTCCGATTCGGGTTCGGCAATCTCACAGAGATGCGCCGTGGCACTTCTTGAACTTCTTCCCCGATCCGCATGGGCAGGGGTCGTTGCGCCCGACGTTCGTCCAGTCCACCGGTGCCGTCGCGGCGCCCGAAGTCGCATCGCTGAGGGTCCGCGCGCGCCCCGCCCCGACGATCACCGGATCGCGCTTCGCCACCGCGGCCGTCCGCTCGGGTGCCGGTGTCTCCGCCGGGCCAACATCGATCACCTCCTCCACCCCAGTGGCCACCGGCTCGTCGGATACCACGTCCTCGAGCACACCCAGCGCGTTGTAGCGACGCGTCGGGGCAGCCGGCGTCGGGCGCGCCGGCTCCTCGGGGAGGGCACCCTGCCCGTCGCCCGACGGGCCCTGCTCGATCACGAGCTGGACCTTCAGGAACCGGTCGGTGAACGTCTCCGCGATGTCGTTCATCAGATCGACGAACATCGTGTAGGCCTCCTGCTTGTACTCGATCAGCGGGTCCTTCTGCCCCCACGACCGGTAGTGGATCGCGTTGCGCAGCTGGTCCAGATCGTACAGGTGGTCCTTCCACTTCTCGTCCAGCACGTTCAGCATCACGTACCGAAGTAGCCGATCGCCGTAGCCTCCCTCGTCGTCCCGGATGGCGTCGAGCGACTCGAGCTTCGCCGCGAATGCCGCCCGTCCCGCCTCGATCGCCTGGTCCTGTGCCGCGACCAAGTCAGTGGGGCGATGCTCCGGGTCGGACAGCGATTCGAGCTGGATCATGTAGTGGATCAGGAGCTCCTTTTCCAGCAGCTCGAGATCCCACTCCTCCACCGTCTCGTACTCGGCGAGCACAGTCTCCACGCGCCGGCCAAGCGCTTTCTCGACCATCTTCAGCGCCTCGCCCTTCAGCTCCTCGCCGCCCTCGAGCGCGAACGCCCGCAGCGAGTAGATCACCTCGCGCTGCTGGTTCATCACGTCGTCGTACTCGAGCAGCTTCTTGCGGCTCTGGAAGTTCTGGAGTTCGACGCGCTTCTGCGCCTGCTCGATCGACCGCGTGATCAGCGGGTGGGTCAGCACCTCGCCTTCTTGCGCTCCCATACGATCCATCAGGCGCGCGATGCGGTCGCTGCCGAACAGCCGCATCAGGTCGTCCTCGAGGGAGAGGAAGAACTGGCTCGCCCCCGGATCCCCCTGGCGTCCCGCGCGGCCACGCAGCTGACGGTCGATGCGGCGCGACTCGTGGCGCTCGGACCCGATGATGTGCAGACCGCCCGTTTCCTGCACGTTGACATCCTTGCCATCGAGGTCCTTCACGACCGACGGCTTCGACTCCGTGACGCCCTCGCCGAGCTTGATGTCGGTGCCGCGGCCGGCCATGTTCGTCGCGATCGTGATCGCGCCGGGCTGACCCGCGTTCGCCACGATCTCCGCCTCGCGCTGGTGATACTTCGCGTTCAGCACGTTGTGCTGCATGCCGCCGCGCTGCATCAGCTTCGACAGCGTCTCGGACGCATCGACGCTCGTGGTACCGATGAGCACGGGGTAGCCGAGCCCGTGCAGCCGCCGCGTCTCCTCGACGATGGCGTTGTACTTCTCGCGCCTGGTCTTGTAGACGAGGTCCTGCCGGTCGTCGCGGATCACATCCTTGTTCGTCGGGATGACCGCGACCTCGAGCTTGTAGATCTGGTAGAACTCCGACTCTTCCGTCTCGGCCGTACCGGTCATGCCGGCCAGCTTCTCGTACATGCGGAAGTAGTTCTGGATGGTGATCGTGGCCATCGTCTGCGTCTCGCCCTTCACGCGGACCCCTTCCTTGGCCTCCACCGCCTGGTGCAGTCCTTCCGACCACCGCCGCCCCGGCATCGTGCGTCCGGTGAACTCGTCGACGATCAGCACCTCGCCGTCCTGCACGACGTAGTTCACGTCCTTCTCGTACAAAGCGTGCGCCTTCAGCAGCTGATGCACGATGTTCAGCCGCTCGCTCTTCGACGCGTACTGGATCTCGAGGTCGCGGCGCGCCGCGATCTTCTCCTCGGCGGTGAGGTCGTGATCGTGGTCGATGCGATGCACCGCTTCGCTGAGATCGGGCAGCATGAACGCATCGTGATCCGACGGCGACATGAAGTCCACGCCGCGATCGGTGAGGTGAACGGAGTGTCCGCGCTCGTCGAGCACGAACAGCAACTCCTCCTCGGTCTCGCGGAATGCCTGCTTCGACGGCGGCAGCTTGCGGTCGGCGATGTGCTCCAGCTCCATCTTCTGCACGAGCTGCTTGTTGCCCGGCTCGTTGAGGAGCTTGAGCAGACGCCGGTTCTTCGGATGACCGAGCTGCGCCTGATACAGCTTGAGCGCCGCGTCTCCGGAGTTGCCCGCCGCCAGGAGCCGCTCCGCTTCGGCGACGAGCAGGTTCACGAGCTCCGTCTGCTTGCGCACCAGCCGCGACACCGCGGCATTGTGCTCGAAGTACTGCGCGTCCGACTCGTTGCCCACCGGCCCCGAGATGATCAACGGCGTGCGCGCCTCGTCGATCAGCACGGAGTCCACCTCGTCGACAATGGCGAACACGTGGCTTCGCTGCACGCGCTGGTCGAGCGACGTGACCATGTTGTCGCGCAGGTAATCGAAGCCGAACTCGTTGTTCGTGCCGTAGGTGATGTCCGCCTGGTACGCCGCCTTGCGCTCGTAGGTGCCGGGCTCGGTGTCGTCGAGGCAGCCGACGCTCAGTCCCAGGTACTTGAACACGTGCCCCATCCACTGCGAGTCGCGGCGGGCGAGGTACGAGTTGACGGTGACGAGATGCGCACCGCGTCCGGGGAGCGCGTTGAGGTACAGGGGCAGCGTGGCGACCAGCGTCTTGCCTTCGCCCGTCGCCATCTCGGCGATCTTGCCGAAATGGAGCTGCACGCCGCCCATCAGCTGGACGTCGTACGGCACCATGTTCCACTCGGTATCGCGCCCCGTGACGTTGACCGTGGTGCCGACGAGGCGGCGAGCGGTCTCGCGGATCGTCGCGAACGCCTCCGGGAGGATCTCGTCGAGCGTCTCGGAGATCGTCCGCCGAAGCTCGCCCTCGGCGCCGCCGGAGCCGTCCGCTCCGCTCAGCTCGTTGTCGATACGCTCTCGTTCCGTTGCCTCCGACGCGGTGCGCTTCTGCTCCTTGAGCTCAGCAATGCGCGCTTCCAGCGCGCCCGTGCGATCGCGCAGCATGGTGCGAAACTTCTCGGTCTGGCCACGGAGCTCGTCTTCGGAGACGCTTCCAAGCCGCTCCTCGTGCGAATGGATCGCCTCGAGGATCGGGATGAGCCGCTTCTTTTCGCGTTCGTGGCGGGTGCCAAGGAACGCCGTGAGTACGCGCTTGAACATGCAGTCCTCTACCGATACAG
Source organism: Gemmatimonadaceae bacterium (assembly GCA_035265545.1). GTDB lineage: Bacteria > Gemmatimonadota > Gemmatimonadetes > Gemmatimonadales > Gemmatimonadaceae > AG11. The sequence goes on from DATFOL010000018.1 coordinate 7,909, forward strand.
CCGATGCTCGGCGACATAGTCCGCCACGGCATCCGGCACGAAACCACGAATGGTTCGCCCGTCCCGCACCCGGGCTCGCAGCTCGGTGGACGAGATGTCCACACGCCGCGACTGCAGCACTCGCACCCCTGGAAGCTCGCGCGGCGACATCGTCTCGTCGCCCCGCACCATCACCACGATCCTCGCCAGCGCACGAACCCGTTCAGGCGCGCGCCACTGATCGATGAGCGCGTAGGCATCGGCACCGAGGAGCAGAAAGAGCTC
>DATFOL010000019.1:0-3030 GCA_035265545.1 Gemmatimonadaceae bacterium
TGCCTTGAGCTCCTCGCGCACCGGGTAGATGGCCTGCCGGATGCCGACGGCGGGCGCGGACTTCCGCTCGAGGTTGATCGACGCCGGATCCTTGAGAAGCTCGCGCGACAGGGCCTGGATCGGTCCGGGCATCGTCGCCGAGAAGAAGAGCGTCTGACGCTTGGTCGGCAGGTGCTTCAGGACCCGGCGAATGTCCGGCAGGAAGCCCATGTCCAGCATCCGGTCCGCTTCGTCGAGCACGAGGACTTCGAGTCCGCTGAGCTTCGCGTACGGCTGCTTGAAGTGATCGAGCAGTCGCCCTGGGGTCGCGATGATCACGTCCACCCCGCTCCGGAATGCGTGCTCCTGCGGGCCCATGCCCACCCCGCCGAACACCGCGGCCCCCGAAAGTGGGGTGTGGACCGCGAGCTGACGCAGATGCTCCTCGATCTGCGCGGCCAGCTCTCGCGTCGGCGTGAGCACGAGCGCGCGCGTCACACCGCGCGGCTTGCCCATCAATCGGTGGAGAATCGGCAGCAGGAACGCCGCCGTCTTCCCGCTGCCCGTCATGGCGCAGGCGAGCAGGTCCTTGCCTTCGAGGGCGGGCGGGATGGCCTGCTCCTGAATCGGCGTGGCGCGGGTGAATCCGAGCTCCCGTACTCCGCGGAGCAGGTCGGCGTGCAGTTTGAACTTGGCGAATGGCATGCGAGACGGGCTGAGGCGCGACGAACGGCGAACGCGCGCAAGTTAGTCGCCATCCCCCCGTCGAGGGCACCGTACCTGCCCAGTTCAGAGCAGCACGGCCACGTCGTAGAGGGCATGTGTCCACGCGGTGATGCCGAATCCCCGCGTCAAATACAGTCCGCTGAACGCCAGCCCGGCCAGTGCCCGAAAGACGAACGACTCGAGCCGCATCGGCTCGCCGAATGGACCGATGTAATGGAACGCCGAGAAGAGCAGTGCGCCGAGCACGGTCGCGGCCACGCCCGACGTCAGCCGGCTGGTGCCGAACAGGAGCCGGAATCCGTTGGCCAGCAGCGCCACGATCACCACGCGGAAGAGCAGCTCTTCGTAGAGCCCCGCACCCAACGACAGGGTGAGCCGCGACAGCGCGCTGCCTTCCAATGCGCCCCCCGCCGCGAGTGACCGCAGCGGACCAACCACTTGCGCCGTCACCGTGCCGACCACGAGACCGAACACGAGCGCGAGGAGCAGCGACTCGCCGAGCATCGCAGCGAGGGTGCTCGGGCTCACGCGTCCGCCGCGCCGGTCTCGTACGATGAGCCACAGCGCGCCACCGATCACCAGCGCCATGAATACCAGGGGCCCGCGCGGCCCGAGCAGCCATGTGAAGATGCCCGTGAGCAGGACGTCGGCGCCATTTCGCACGACGCCGCCCGAGGCACGCACGGGAGCGACTGCCTCGAGGAGCTCGTACAGGACGAGAAGCGGCAGCGCGAAGAGCAGACTGTGGCGATGGGATCGGCTGGTCGCCCAGTACTCCTTCGCCTGGAGTCGGGCTACCGCGATGGGGCCACCTTCCAGAAATCGATCCCGCCCGCCTGCTGACCGACATCGATGCTCGCAACTTTCGTCAGCGCGTGCAGGTCGATCACGTCCACCGTGCCCGGCTCGGAGCCAACGCCCTCCTGGGAGATGAACGCGTACCGATCGTCGCTCGAGACGGCCGCACCGTGCACCACGCGCCTCGTCGTCGGGATCCTCGCCAACTCGGTCCCGGAAGCGAGGTCGATGACGCTGGTGGACTTGCCGCGCTTGTTCGTGGCGACGAGCCGCTTGCCGTCGTGCGTGACGGCCAGATTGTAGACGCCGTCTCCGGCCGGAATGCGTCGCGTCATCCGCCAGCTACCGGCGTCGATCTCGACGATGTCGCTGCTCTTGTTGCACGCGACGTAGATGCGCGCGCCATCCGCCGAAGGCTGGACCCAGGTGGGTGAGCAGCTCACGTCTCCGGGCTGAGGCGCCTCCATGCCGTGACCGCCCATGTCGTGCGGGGCGTGCACCGTCCCCTTCGCCGGCGGCGCACCCTGCACGCCGCGCTCCTTCCCCTTGCTCACGATGAAGTGTCGCGAGACCGCGAAGGCGCGAGTGTCGATCTCGACCGCCATGTCGTCCATCATGCACGCCGAGTACTGCCGCGTCCCCTGCGCGTTGATGCGCGAGCCGTGCGGCATCGTGCAGGTCTGCACGCGCGCGACCTCCAGCATCTCCCCGGTCGCGACGATGGACACGCTCGACGGCACCAGCTCGCCGTGGAGATTGAAGTTCACCACGTAGGCGAACTCGCCGTCGGGCGTGATCTGCATCGTCGCCGGAAAGTTGCCCAGCATGAGGCGGCCGGCGAGCGAGTCGCTCGCCAGCGAATACTTCCAGAGGTAGCCGTACGGAGCCCCGTGGGCGGTGGAGACGTAGTAGAACTTTCCGTCCGGCGAAACGGCCACGCCGTGCGGGCCGTCGACGTCTGCCGGCATGATCCCGGTCGTGTTGGTCCGCTCGATGCGAATTCCCGACGGTCCGAAGCGGACGACGGCGATCTGATCGACCGACTCCGAGGCGACGAGCGCGAGGTAGTCCTGCGTCGGCGCTTCGGGCGACTGCGCTCGACTCTCCACCGCGCGACCCTGTTGCATCGCGGAGCCCGCAGGCTGACGCGACTGTGCAGCGCACGCTGCCGTGAGCGCGAGCACGACGAGACGAGTCGCGAATCGAGTGGTCATGGTTGGGTTGGCGTCACGAATGGCAGCAGGGAGCGTCTCCGCCGTGCAACTTCACTCCCTACGGCGAGCGACCGCAAGCGTGTTTCGCCCGACCCGCGCGCATCACTTGCGCACCGGAACACCACTAGTGAATTTGGGTAAAGTGATCGTTCGCCCGCATGTTGAACCCGAGATCTGAGGAGGTGATCCATTGTCTACTGACCCGAGTACGGCGCGGATCGCCGGAAGCCGCTAACCCGGCACTCGAAACGCCGACCGGCGCTCCGCGCTGACCGGTCTGACCATGTGGGGCTTGCCGCGACCAGGGCGTCGC